>NZ_JAWJTF010000115.1:0-30454 GCF_048836525.1 Nostoc sp. CALU 546 | reverse complement strand
CTCAGTACAACTAAGAAGCCCTCCAATACTGCTCGGTTAAGGATTTTTAACTCGGAATTGGGTTTTGGGAAAAGGTTAAAGGTTTTTTCTTTCCCCTTACCCCTTCCCCTTATCCCCAGAGGGGGCCCCACCTTCCTCTTTTCCCCTTAACCGACAAGTATTGAGAAGCCCTCTTTCCTGTTGCCTATTGCCTATTGCCTA
The DNA here is from genome assembly GCF_048836525.1 of Nostoc sp. CALU 546. Taxonomy (NCBI): domain Bacteria; kingdom Bacillati; phylum Cyanobacteriota; class Cyanophyceae; order Nostocales; family Nostocaceae; genus Nostoc; species Nostoc sp. CALU 546. Next base: position 30,253 of record NZ_JAWJTF010000115.1, on the reverse strand, counting down.
TTGCCTGTCTACGCAAATTCGTTCAGAAATCAAATCGGATTCCTATATTAATTACTACTTAAAACTTAACTAAATATAACTTTATAATATATTTTGCGGAATTTTGATATGTTCTTGTGTATCAAACTTTATTGGCTTATATCGTGTTCCTCTAATATTAACTGTTATTGAGGGAAGTAAAACAACTTGTAGATTGATGACTTTCACTCTCGTTTAATTTAAAGCTGGGTGCAAGATATAAGCCAATATGAATAATTAACTCTTTGTATATTTACAGAAATTTGTCATGAAGAAAAAACAACAGGTTTTTAACGGTATTTTATTGTGGGTGGGACTGGCATTCCTGGGTTTAATGCTACAAAACTTCTACAACGTATTGCAATATATTTTCTTTCTTCGAGTACCTATAATTGTTGGCTTATTGTTATTGTTATTGCCAACAATTTCAGTTAATACTGGTTTATCAGCGATGCTAAAAAACTTGTTTATACTTCGTGCTAATAATCAATTGGTTTTAGTGATTGGAGGTGCAGTTTTAGCAGGACTAGCTACGATAGAAGTTTTCGATATCATTTTGTATAATTCCCATCTTCGTTTTGATGTACCTCAGCACCAAGGAATTCCAGAATTTCTCCAATATTTAATCGCTATTGTTTTAAGTCTTCCTATTGCCATAAAGGCAACTCAGCTTTCCAAGAAAGAAATAAAAGAAGGAGATCATGGCTGGGAAGGCTGGGGAATTATATTTGGCGTTGTTGCAGGAGCTTTCCTGATAATAACAACTCACTTTGCCAAGATATTTTTTAAATTCAATCAACTTTTAGAACAGGTATTGTTGAAAATAATTTCTTTTTTACCAGGAAGAATACAAAGAGGTTATATCGATGAAAGTGGTGATCTATCTTATGGGATTGCTGAGATAGTAGTATTTTCTATCTTTCTCTTAATTCTTTATGGGTTAGGTTATTTTATTTTTAAACCTCGCCCAATTAATAATAGATTTGAAGTTCCTGCTCTTTTCTATATTACTCTTATTTTATCAATCATGGTAGTGTGGATAGGAGGAATTTCTTTTTTTAATGATGTATCTCGCGTTCCCACATTACTATTATTTTTAGTCATTTCATCTGCTTCTTATACTATTTTTAAAGTAGATCATTTTTACAAAATGTTCTTAAACAAAATCTGGTTAAAACCGACAGAAGAAAAGTGGATTAATGTTATCTGTCAACGACTGAATAATCAACAAAGTGAAGATAAAACTTTAGTGGTGGTTTGTGCAAGTGGTGGAGGTATTCAAGCATCTGGATGGACAACTAAAGTTTTGACTGGTTTACAAGAAGAACTTGGATCTGAATTTACCAAAGCTATTGGTTGGATAAGCTCGGTTTCTGGTGGTTCTGTCGGAACAATGTTTTATTTGGATAGATTTGGAGAGCAAGGTTATCCAGAAGACAATCAATTAAAACAGATTTTTAAAAGTGCTACAGAAGATAGTTTAGACGCTACAGGTTGGGGATTAGCTTATCCAGATTTACTTCGTTTCATTGGTTTACCTTTTGTTGTACCAAAAGCGCAAGAGCATAGTACTGCAACTGAGCAAGACCGTGGTACAGCTATCGAAATAGATTGGAAAGGGGAAATGAAAAATCCCAATGCAACTTTAGGTAGTTGGAGCGATAAAATAGACCAAGGAATTATTCCTATTCCTATTTTTAATGCGACTTTAGTTGAAGATGGACGGCGTTTTCTAGTTAGTCCAATGACTTTTAGTAAGCACGAGGATTGCAAGTCTATAGACTTTAATACTCTCTATCCAGAATATGATATTGATGTGACAACAGCCGCTAGATTATCTGCTACTTTCCCTTATATATCTCCTGTGTGTCGTCCTAGTCAAGAAACTAAATGGAATTATCATATAGGTGATGGTGGTTATTTCGACAATTTTGGTATTGGTACTAGCGTAGACCTACTTGATAATCTACTAGAATCTGAGCGATGTAACCAAATAAAAAAGGTTATTTTAATCCAAATAAATGCTTTTCCTGATAATGAAAATGTCCAAGAAGAAAAAGGCGCTCCCGGATGGCAGATGGAAGTCATTGGTTCATTGCTTGCTTTATTAAATGTTCGTAGTTCTACGCAGAACGAAGGTAACGCATTAAATATCAAACTCTTGACAGACAAGTATAAATGTGGATACAAGCATGATGAGCAGGAAAAATTGCAGCAATTTTTGAAAGACAAATCTTGTCAGAAAGGAGTAGAAATTATGCATATTCCCATTAAATTCCCTAGTGATACAACTAATCCTCCACTTTCTTGGCAGTTAACCCAAGAACAAAAAAAAGCTATTCAAAATGCATGGGAAGACTGGAAAGAAACTAACTCGGATGTTATCGTTAAACTCAAAAACATATTCTCAGATTGATGAATATCTAGTCAGAAATGATTTAGGATTTCTGTGACAATCCTAATATCCCCGACTTCTCAAACAAGTCGGGGAATATCATGTTAATCAAGCTGGATAAAAAATGCTCGTAGTAATATAAGGACTTTAGTCCTGGCTTTGGGGACTGAAGTCCCCACTACAAGCAGTTTATTATGGGTGATTTGACAGACATCACATAATTCATGATTGCTATAGCAAACTATAGGAATCCGCTTTGATTTGCAACAGGCAACAGGCAACAGGAAAGAAGGCTTCTTAGTTGTACTGAGTTTTTTCAGAAATCAAATATTAGTCCTATAGTTTATTTTGCACAATTTGATGATTCTCTTAGAGGCATGAATTGCCTCTAAGAGAACGGGGGTAAGTTATTCGGGTCAATACCTTGAGATTGCAAATAAGCAATCAGTCGTTCTTTTTGTTGACGTTCTTGTTTAGCGCGTTGACGTTCTTGTTCAGCACGTTGACGTTCTTGTTCAATCTGTTCTACAGCCCACGGTAACAAATTACCATCTCGATCCCACCAGCGTAACCAATAGCCAGTTCGTCCTTCTTTTGTTCCTTGCCAAGTTCCTAAAAATAAGCCCATTACATCAATCCAATGACGACCATTTTCGTCAGGTTGCTTTAACTCATAGCGCTTATTTTCCAGTTGATAATATTCTAATAAACCGCCATAAGGTTCAAAAATTATGTAGATGGGAATCTGTAAAATTTGCTCGTAGAAAAACCATTTTCCTGGTGGATAGGTTCGCTTTACCGAATATTCTCCACCCTCAGTATCAGATAGAAATTCGATAGCGATCGCAGGGATATCTCCTTCTAAGTTGGGTGTATAACTTTTGCGATTACCCACAACTTCATTAACCAACGGCACATAAACCCAGTCTGGTGCTTTGGCAATAAATTGCCCGTTGACTGTCGCACAAAGACCAAAGTTTGAAGCTATCAACATCTGCGGTTGGATGAATCCACTGATTTCTAGGCTTTCACGCAAAGCACCAGCCAAAAGTGGCTGACCGGTATTCTCCACTGGTTCATCCTCTAGTTGAAAATCTTTGGGTAAGGCTTCCCAAGTGATTACCAGTTCTGTTGGTGATTTGGCTTGGCTTAGTTGGGTTGCCATAAATACAGCATGAATTTATTTTCGATCTTCACGTATCTACTATAAATTAAAATAAATCTGAATATATCAAAATATTAAGAAAATCCAGATAAAAATTTTGTTTTGTTAACAAAAACAATGCAGTTGAATCGAAGTAATTTACTCAAGATTCTGATCCAGTCAGAGCCAGGAAAGCCAGCAATATCTAACGGCTTACGAGCGGCTTTAGCGTTAGGGGTTCCCATGCTAATTGGGCAACTCATCAACCAAAGGGAAAGCGGATTATTTGTCGGTTTAATGGCTTATTTTGTCAACTTTGCGAATGTTGGTGGCCCTTACCAGATCAAAGCTAAGGCGATGGCGGCGGCTACTTTGGGAATGGCTGTTTCAGTATTTGTGGGTACTATAGTCGCTAGAGTTCCAGCGCTAGCTGTGGTGCTGACATTTCTCTGGGGACTTGCTTCCGGTTTTGCGTCGCTGTACGGTAATGCTGGTGCAAATGTCGGACTGGTGCTAGGGATATCATTTGTTACCACGATCGCACAATCAGGAAACTTGGAAACTGCACTCATGCGATCGCTGCTATGTCTAATTGCAGGTGGATGGGCGATGCTACTTTCTTTGGTAATGTGGCCCTTTAGACCTTATGATCCACTACGGTTAGCTTTGGCTAATTCCTTAAATGCGTTAGCTAACTACATTCAGGCATTTATAGGTAAAGTAGCAACATCTGAAAAGATTCTCGAAATTAGACAGGCATTAGAGACAGCACGGACTACTTTAGGTACTGTCAGAATTGGACAGCCAGCGCGGAGTTGGATGGATGAGCAATTGTTAGTGCTAATTCAGGATGGCGATCGCTTACTTGGTTCAGTTATCGCCTTAACCGAATTACTTGAAACTCACTTCCAACAACATCAATATCAAGCAGTCCAGCAATTAGTAGACGATGCACTCGAACAAATATCAGTCATTCTCCAAGCCATAGCAAAAGTCATCTCTGGCAAATCTGCCAGCATCGATCTCGGAAATCTCAAGCGTATCTGTGAGGCACTGAAGGAACAAGAAAGTCTGCAAAGAAAAGCAATTGCTGGGAGTGAGACAGACTACACAACTCTCGTTGCTTTCACTAACCTAGTGCTGATGATCGAAAAGCTGATCAAGCAATTGCAATACACGGCTCAGACAGCGAAATCTCTGGCAGATCACAGCAAAAAGAATCGCCGAGATGTAGATAGACTTCTGTTAGTTGAAGACGAACAGCGATCGCTCTTAAGTTTACTCCAAGAAAACTTCACCTTCGACTCAGCAATCTTTCGCCATGCTCTCCGCATAGCTGTGAGTCTAACTGTAGGCGTAATTCTATACAGCATTACCAATTTACCAATGGGGTATTGGGTGACACTGACAATCATGCTAGTCCTCAAACCGAACTTGGGTGCAACTTTTCAGCGGTTTTTCCAGCGAGTTGGCGGGACAATCTTGGGAGCTGTATTAGCCGCTGTTATAGTTGCAACTATCACCAGTAAGCCTGTATTGGACATCATCATTTTGCTGACAGTCTTTTTTGGCATTTCCCTAATCACTGTCAACTATGCCTATTCAGTGGTTTTTTTGTCAATATTTGTCTTACTAATTATTGACATTGGTCATCCCATTGGTTGGGAATTTGCTGGTTTTCGCGTATTGAATACATTAATTGGGGCGGGACTAGCTTTTGCGAGTCATTATTTTATATTGCCAAATCGAGAACGCGATCGCTTACCCAGTCAACTCGCCACTGCACTACGAGAATGTCACAACTACTTTCGGGATGTGATGGCTGTTTATCAGGGGACAAAAGAGCCTGACTCTACAATTATCAGTCAACGGCGACAAACTGGACTGGCAATCGGCAATGCTCAAGCCTCCTTCCAAGGATTGCTACGCGAACCCCAAATGCACAAAGAATTAGTAGAACCAGTAATGACACTGCTGGTGTACATGGGGCGTTTTACTAACGCTGTGACAGTTTTGGCAGTACATCTCGAACATTTTCGAGGAACAGTGCCACTCCCAGAATTAGAAACCTTTGTCCGCCAAATTTCGCTACTGTTAGAGCAGTTAGCTGATTCAGTACAGCAGGAAATTACCCCACCGCCTTTACCTGACTTAGAAGCAACGCTGCGAAAAATCCAACCGCACCTGCAAGCACTGCGTACAGCCCGGATACAAGAGCTAGATGTCAATCAAGGACATACACCTATCCGTCAGGCAGTCATTGATTACAGCATATTAGATTTAGAGATTGACCAGATTGTTCGGCGGTTGACTGCTATGCACTCAGCGATGGTACGGTTAAACTCAATTAATTGAAGGAGGCAGGAGGCAGGAGGCAGGAGGCAGGAGGCAGGAGGCAGAAGGCTATATCTGTAAAATTAAGCAAGAGCGATTGACTAATGACTAATAACTAAATCGGCGGGCGGTATAAGTAGCTTGGTAAAGAATTACGAATTATTTAACTTGGCTCATTTAAATAGGATAAATAGGTATTTGCCCAAATTGCAGCTTGAGTGCGATCGCGCAAATTTAACCTGTTTAAAATATTCGTAACATGATTTTTTACCGTACCCTCAGAAATGTAGAGTTCCTGAGCAATTTCTCGGTTACTAGCACCTGTAGCAATTAGTCGCAAAACCTCTTTTTCTCTAGGGGTAAGTTCAGTTAAACTAGATGGTACTGGCGGTGACTGCGTTGGTGTACCATTAGAAAACTGAGTCAACAGCTTTTTAACTATACCTGGGCCTAATTGAGTATATCCTTTGTGAACTGCACGAATCGCAACAGCTAATTCCTCAGAGGGTGTATCTTTCAATAAATAACCCATTGCCCCATTTTGCAATGCAGCTGATACATATTCATCATCATCAAAAGTCGTCAGTACTAAAATCTTAGTTTTGACAAAACGTTTTTGAATCTCTCGCGTGGCTGCAACTCCATCCATAATCGGCATTCTGATATCCAGTAATATTACATCTGGCTGAAATTCTGCAACCAAATTAATCGCCTGTTCACCATTTTCTGCTTCTCCTACTATCTCTAAATCTGGTTCTAGTTCCAATAAAGCTCTTAATCCTTGACGAATTAAACTTTGGTCATCTACCAGCAACACTTTAATCATCATTTCAACCTCGTTAAGGGAATATCAACTGTAATTTTGCAACCAGAACCAAGAGCGCTATTAATATTAAACTCACCTCCAATTGCTAAAGTGCGATCGCGCATACTATGAAGCCCAAAACCAGTAGTATTTTGCCTGACATCAAAACCTCTACCATTATCCTCAATTGTCAATCGTAAATTACCTCTTGTCGTAGTGAGTTCCAATTTAACCTCAGTCGCATAAGCATATTTAGATATATTTGTAAAAGATTCTTGAGTAATCCGATAAATAGCGGTATTGATTTCAGGCGGTAGAGAATATTCAATATTTATTTGATAAATTGGTAAAATGCCATTAGAGCGATGAAAATTTTCTGAAAGACTAGCGATTGCACGCTCTAAAGACTGTTCCTGTAAAGGATTAGAACGCATAGTAGAAACAGATTGACGGACATCATTTAGCGCTTTTGAGCCTAATTCCTTCGCTGTTGCTAGAAATGTTTCAGCCTTCCCTGGGTTAGATTGCCACAATTTTAAAGCAGTTTCTAATTGTAGATTTAAAGCAGTCAGAGAATGTCCTAATGAATCATGAATTTCACGAGCAATACGGTTACGTTCTTCTAAGGTAGCTTGATTTTCAATTCGTAGGGCATATTGACGGAGTTTTTCGTTAGCGATCGCTAGCTTTTCTCGACTGTGCCGTTCAGATAACACTGCATTCATCATCAACAACACAAAAACTAAACTCAAGCCAAATACCAGCGACCAATTCAAGCTCAGAAATCGAAAGCGTTCTTGCGCCTGTGGTGATGCTTGAAAATTGAATAGCTGATATTTGAGTTGTGTAGTAACTAGGAATAATGTAAATGATAAAGCTGTAATGAGTAAACGCCCAGGCAGTTGAAAAATTAGACAACTACGAGTAACTAAAATTATGTAGAGAAAGGGAAAAAGGCGTGCAAATCTCTCGCCAAAAAGCCCTATCATTAAAATCAATAAAATTTCAACTACTGTGTAAATTATCTTAGCTGTCTGGCTATTTCTGGGTAATTTTAAGCCCATTAATGCAAAAGCAATCAAACTATAAATTGACAGTTCTGGCAATATGCCACAAACAGACAAGTCTGGAAATACACCACAAATTGATAGTTCTTGAAGTCTAGGACGAGAACGCCGTAATGGAGGTGGTATAACTGCTATCAAAGCAGTAATCGCCAATAGTGTCCACTCTAGATAAAGCAGAGATGGAAAAGGGTGTTTTTTAATTTGAATCGGAGGACTCATCAATCGCGTTGCTCCAGTTATAAGTTATAAGTTAGGAGTTATAAGTTAGGAGTTAGGAGTTAGGAGTTAGGAGTTATAAGTTATAAGTTATAAGTTAGGAGTTCTGAAGAGTTGAGCAGCATTGGAACCAACTTTAGCTTTTCGCAGAATGAGTAATTAAGAGTAATTGCCAGATGAAACCCATTAATTAATAAGCTAAATAATGACTTAATAAATTGATCATAATCAAAATCTTCATTATTTCTAACTCCTAATTCCTAACTCCTAACTCCTAACTATTTATTGTCAATCATCTTTGTCAAAATTCAATCATGACTAAAGTCACGGGTAGATCCATGACTTTCTCCTCATGTAACTACTGAAGATAAATTCTTATGATGGTGGCATCCAACCAGGAAAAACCCACAAGAAAAGTAATGAAACTCAAAGCATTATCGCTAGTCGCTGGAGCGATCGCTCTAACTTTAACTGCAACCTCATTTGCTGTTAACGCCCAAACAGCCTCTCCTTTATCCCTGCAACTCGCACAAACTCCACAAAAACAAAGGGGCCCTTGGAAAGAATTGGGTCTAACAGATGCCCAAAAAACCCAAATCCAGGCAATTCGCCGCGATAGCCGCGCCAAATTTGAAGCAGTTTTGACCCCAGAACAAAAGGCAAAATTAGAGGCGGCGAAACAAGCGCGTCAGGCTCAACGCCAAGCAGGTCAAGGTCAACGCCAACCCGGCCAACGTCGAGGAAAGGGTGGTTTTGCTGAATTAAATCTGACTGAAGCACAGAAAACCCAAATGCGACAAATCCGCGAGTCTGAAAAACAACAGATTCAAGCAGTCTTCACCCCAGAACAGCGCCAAAAACTAGAGCAATTCCGTCAAAACGCTCCTTCCCGCCGTCAACAAGGCAATCCCCAATAATCATCTTTCAAAAATAGTTAATAATTCTGGGGTGGGCAGTGCAGTCCATCTCATACCAAACAAAAATTTACCTGGGATAGACTCTGGCAAGCATACTAACGAAGTTGTCACTCTCCCAGGCACTTGGAAACCAAAATTACTTTGGCACTTGCCCTTGACTGATGTCCAGGTATTGTTTTCCATAGTTAAAAATTATTAAAAGACTTCTTGCAGAAGATGGGAAAGGGGATGAAGTTTTTCTCCTTTCCCTTTCCCTATTTATTCCCCTGACGTTTCACGTCATCTGGAAAACCTAACCCCCCATGCCCAATTTAGCTAAACCAGCAAGAAGCCTCTCACTTACCGCGAAGTGGAAGTAATGAGATGAATTACGCGTGAGTTGACGACAGTCCTCCGACTAATTGTCACTAGACTTTCAAGATAGTTTTGAGTTATGAGTTAATTCAAAACTAGCTTGATTAAAATGTCTAAAGAATTCGCAATTGGTAGTAAAGTCCGTGTTGTGGCACTACCAGCCTACGTCAAAACTGCTGAACCGATGCCCATGCTGCGCCCACCTAATGTAATTCACATTGGCGAAGAGGGTATAGTCATTGACCGCAGACCGGGTGGATATTGGGGTATTCGCTTTACTAGGGGAGCCTTTCTTCTAGATAGTCAATACATCGAAAGCACAGATAGCCCTCCCGAATCTCACTTAGAATAAGATTTCTCGCAACCAACAATTGTAAACTTGTGTAAAGTTGTGATTTTGGTTTGCACCATGATTTCCCGCCGCACTTTTTTAAGCATATTATTTGCCAGCTGTATTTCTCTCATCAGCTGGCTGAATTTTACCCCTGCTGCTGATGCTATGGGTGGTAAACTTCCGGCAATTAATCAACCTGCACCAGAGTTTACTTTGCCAACTAATACAGGTGATGGCAAAATATCCCTCTCTGATTTACGCGGTAAGTGGCTAGTCCTGTACTTTTATCCTAAAGACTTCACCTCTGGTTGTACTATAGAGGCTCGTCGTTTTCAGCAAGACTTACCCCAATACCTCGAAAAAAATACCCAAATTATTGGTGTAAGTGCTGATGACATTGATTCTCACGCCCAATTTTGTGATTCAGAGGGACTAAAATTTCCCCTGTTGGCTGACACTGATGGTTCAGTGAGTAAAGCTTACGGTTCGTGGCTTGGCTTTTTATCTATGCGCCACAGTTTTATCATCGATCCTCAAGGTGTCTTGCGCGAGACTTTTGTCAAAGTCAACCCAACCATTCACAGTTCAGAAGTGCTGGCACGACTAGAAAAATTACAATCCGCAGCTTCTTAGACCTAAATTAACAAGACTTGGGACTGAAGCCCGAATCGGTACTAAGTTAAGATGTAGTCCTCCTAGCTGCCGCCTCCAGTGGTTTAACCAGAGGCAAAGCCTCTCAGAATTCCCAGCCTGGAGGCTGGGAACGAGGCCATAAAAGCTTTTGGGCTTTTCTTAGTATGGCTGCCAAATTTAAAGCGTCAATCTAAAGCCCCCGAATGTCGCATCTACAATGCTATTACCGAGAAGTTTAACTTCAAGTCCTCCCATAACTGCGGTTATATCTGCCTCAGATAGTTCCCATTGTTCAACTTGATTTTTAGGTTGCAAGTTAGTAATTTTAATCCTAGACATACTTTTTCCCTGATATTTTTGAAAGTCTAGGAAAATTTTCGTCTGATTACTTGCCAATCTCATCAACCAAAAGTTATAAAGCTCAGTGTTTACAAGCCTTTTAAACAGACATTAATCTCATTAATCTCATTTTTTATTCCTTTAACGCACAATAAACCCATATTTTTTGAGTACATTTTTAGCTGGATTATCAGATAGAAACTGGACAAATTCCTTGGCAGCAGAAGCATTTTTGCTACTTTTAATTATTGCTACCGGATAGACAATTGGTGAGTGAAACTTATCATCCGCAGCGACTACTACTTTTACCTTGTTGGAAATTCTGGCATCAGTAGCATAAACTAAACCCGCTTCGGCGTTACCACTTTCTACAGCTGCTAAAACTTGACGCACATTGTTAGCAAAGACCAATTTTGACTTAACCCGATCGTAAAGGTTCAATTTCTTTAAGACTTGCTCCCCATATTGACCGGCGGGCACACTTCTAGGTTCACCGATCGCAATTTTTCTAATCTTACTATCTGTTAAATTGTAGAAGCTACTAATGCCAACAACATCCTGAGCCACAATCAAGACTAGACGGTTATTTGCCAGGTTAGTACGGCTACCTGGTAACAGCAGTCCTTTTTCTTCCAAAGCATCCACTTGTCTTTTAGCAGCAGAAATAAAAATATCCGCTGGCGCACCTTGCTCAATTTGTTGCTGCAAGGCACCAGAAGCCCCAAAGTTATAAGTAATATTGATATTTGATTTACTTTGTTGGTACAAAGGCTTAATTTCTTCTAGTGCATCTTTTAAACTGGCGGCTGCGGACACAAGTATGCTGGTGTTCGACTGTGCTATTACAGGAGAAGGAGTAACTAACGGTAAACCAATAGCTAGCAGCAAGCCAGCAACCGCTACACCCAGAAAGCCAAAAATTTGTCTTCTTTTCATGAAAAAGGCGTTTAAGAAGTTTCTTCCATAAAATTCATTCTAGGTAAAATAGTACCAGACGTACCAACTTTTAACCAACTATATCGGTAAATTTATACCTAGAAAACAACAAGGGTGAATCACATTCCAAATCTCAGAATAGGTAAACCGGGCTACGAAATCTTGTCGTAGCACTCTGTAGCTTATGAAAGCGCTGGTACTGCTTCCAACTTCTCGGCTTTGTTCTTCCAGATAGTTGGTAATTCGCTGTTGAACTTTGACTGGATCATCGTGCAAAGGACGCGATCGCATCTGGACATAATTGCACTGTAAAACGATAAACTTACCGTAGTATTGAATTATCGTATTTTAAACTACTGGATTTTCCTGCCTCCTGCCTTTTCAAGATTACTGTCGTTCAAAGATAAATATAATTGAGGCTGGTTTTTTGCTTATGGGGTGAGACGGCTCCAGTAACTTTAGTAATTGGTAGTTCCTGAGATGGAACTCAGCAATCCATGATTCAACCGTTCTGAAGTACCAGGGCGCAGGATGACATGACCCATCTCCGACTCCTGTCCAGGAAGTTTCGCGCCACCCACTTTTATATGGGGAATCACCACAAACAAGATGAGGATGAAGTGTTTGAATAATTATTTTGCCCTTAGACTCCAACATACTCTGACCCGCCTCAGCGATCTCACCAAGAGCACGTTCCCCAAGAATGGAAAAGTTGCAGATGAAGCAGGAGAACTGATTAATACTGCCAAATCTCTGTGACGGAAGATCCGAATACGAAGATACAACAAAGCGGATATCGCCCATACACCGTGCTGATTCGATTAGATTGCTAATGGCATCAACTCCCCAGCCATTAAACCCGCGATCCCAGAGTTCACGGCATAACCACCCTTCACCACACCCGATATCCAAGAACGTTCTCGGTTCAAAATCAACTACAGCTTCTACAATCGCTCTATCTGTGACAAGAACACGGCTCTCAAGAAGCTTGTCACGAACTATACGTGTCCACGGTTTGGCATTCACTACCCATGAATGAAGAATTCGTTGTTCGTTCTGATCCATAAATTGAACTAATCAATTGCTACGTCAAGAAAGAAATTCTTGAATAGGGTACTGGGGATTGGGAAAATTTGAAGGGGATTCAGATCCCAACCGAATCTTACTGGTATTTTCTTCCCCAGTCCCCCTCCCTAGTCCCCAGTACCCAGTACCCAGTCCCCAGTCCCGGATAACTCATTACTCACCTTCAAATGCGGAAATTGGGGAATCTTCGCTACTTACATGCGTACTTACAGTACTTTCATATAAACTTTATGAAATATTTTTATTTTCAACACAAGTATTTTATGTCTTGATTAATTTATACTATAGGATGAAAAATAAACAATTGCATGTATTATGGGATTGTTTTGCTAAAAGGTGCAAAATCCTTCTAACTGAATTCTGTAGACATAGTAAGAGGTTTACTTTTAGCATTACCAACAAGCTATGAAAAATTGATGAATAACCTATTATAAATTATGGATAGAAGTTGTTTTATTTAGTGATTTCAGTTTATACATTAGGTAATATTAATTTGTAATTTATGAGTTAATCTCAAACTGAGTTGGCGGTTGAATGGCATAAGAGGTTGTTTGAAAAGTAGTATGTTGTGATTTTAATCAAACTATTACCCCCTTATAAAGGGGGTAAACAATAAAATCCAGTTCCCTCACGCCACATGCTTCAAGTCGGCGAAGCCGCCCAACGCAGTGGCTCCCCTTTATAAGGGGAGGGCTAGGGTGGGGTAAAAAAATTTTATACATCAATCATGACTTTTCAAACATCCTCTAAGAATAAAATACTTTTAGCCCTTGTAATACTTCTGATAGTAGCATTGGAACTAAAATGCATGTATTTAATAATCAATCGAATCTAGCGATAACAATAACATTTTTGCCACGTTTACTAAGGCTTTGAGGAAATTGAAAAATACATGAAAAAGCAATCGTCACAGAACTGGAAGATTCCTAAATCTTGGTTACGTTTTATAGTCATAATCCTAGTAGTAATAGGTGTATTTTTTCGATTTGTTAATATTGATCAAAAACTTTATTGGGGTGATGAGGTTTTCTCCTCATTACGCACATCTGGCTATATGCAGTCAGAAATGAAGGAGCAATTAAATAATGGTCGTTTACTTACCATAGAAGATTTACATAAATACCAGTATCCTAATTCTGAAAAAAACGCCATTGATACAATCAAAGGTATTATGTTAGAAGACTCTCAGATTTTGCCGCTATACATTTTGATGACCCGATTTTGGGTAGAATGGTTTGGCAATTCTGTAGCAGTGATGAGAAGTTTTTCGGTATTTACTAGTCTGCTGACTTTTCCTTGTCTTTATTGGCTATGTTTAGAATTATTTGAGTCTTCACTAGTAGGGTGGGTAGCTATCGGATTAGTAGCCGTTTCACCTATTCATATCGTATATGCACAAGAAACACGATCATATACTTTATTGATAGTAATCATCTTATTATCAAGTGCAGCACTACTGCGAGCGATGCGCCTTAAAACAAAGGTTAGTTGGTGCATTTATGCAGCAATATTACCAGTAGGGTTTTATACTCATCTATTTTTTACCTTAGTTGCTTTTGCACAGGGAATTTATGTAGTTACAATCGAACGTTTCCGATTGAGTAAAACTTTGATGTATTACCTGCTATCATCGCTTGCAGGCTTCATAACTTTTGTACCTTGGATTTGGATTATTATTAACAACCCTCAGGTAGAAGCAGTAGCTTGGACAAATACTAAACAAACATTATTTGCTTCATCTGCAAGGTGGGCTGGTATCTTTAGTCGCACGTTTATTGATTTAGGTATTAGCCCTAGCGATCCAGGAAAACTTAAGCTCGTCTTAATTCCTTTTATTTTAATTATTTTAGCTCTAATAAGCTACTCAATTTATTTTCTCTGTCGAAGAACCTCTAAAGAAGTTTGGTTATTTGTCTTAACTTTGATTGGAGCAGTAGCGCTTCCCCTATTTATAACGGATTTCGTCTTTCAAAAGCGATACGCTACTAGTAGATATACACTTCCTTCAGTTTTAGGTATACAGTTAGCTGTTGCTTACCTATTTACCACTAAGATCACGTCTATTTATACTAAAGCTTGGCAAAAAAAGCTTTGGTCATTTGTAGCATTTATGGTAATTATAGGCGGAATTATATCTTGTACAATCCACTCTCAATCTAAGATTTGGTGGAACCAATTTCCGGAAAAATATCAAGAATATCCTAAAATTGCTAACATTGCTAATCAAGCTAATAAACCGCTTTTAATTAGTGATGATAATAACTTAGTTCCACCAATACAAATACTTAGTTATTTAGTTGATCCAAAGGTGCGATTTCAAATCGTAGGAAAAAATCAGTTACCAGAGATTACTAATGGCTTTAGTGACATATTTTTGTTCTTGTACGAGCCGTCCGAGTTCTTGAAGGCTGGAGTTGAAAAAGTTTATAACTCAAAGTTACAGCAGGTAAACGACTATCTCTGGAAAATAACAAAACCTAACTAAAATAAGGATACGGGCACATCTACTCGCATTTCTCACAAGCTCAAGGCGTTTGATGGAGCAGAAGAGAAGTAATGAGTAATGAGTAATGAGTAATGAGTAATGAGTAATGAGTAATGAGTAATGAGTAATGAGTAAAAACTTCTTACTTCTTACTTCTCCCCTGCACAAGCGCAGGCTTTAAGAGGTGTGGTGAGAAATCCGGGATCTACCGGTTGAGAAACTACAAAGTGGAACCTAAAAGCAGACAGTTGGTATTTGAATATCCCTCGTAGGTTAAAAATTAATATCAATTAGCTGAATAAGTGGCACAATTAGAGCCAAAATATACTTTAATTAAAATCACAATTAAGTATATAGTTATACTGCCGCCGCTTATGTCATCGCCCCTTGAGCGCCCGCTAAAATTTGAAATCACACTGCCATCCTCCCATCCTCAGTTATTAGAAGGATTAGATATATGGCTGCGCTTAGGTTTGATATCCGATACCCAAGTTAGGCAGCTATGCCGAGAGTTTCTGGTGTGTCCGGTGGTGTTGCAAACCCAGGCTAAAGCTAAAAATAAGGTAGTATTTGCAACTTACGACCCCGTACAGCAGTTGCCTACAGCAGCTTTACAATCTAGTAGCCGTAGACAACCGCAACCAAAAGCAGCTCAACCCAACTTTATCAGCACAATGTTGCAGTCCTTGGGTGCAGAACTGAGTGTCCGTTGGCTGCTTTTTCTAGGGGTATTTCTGGTAGTGGTATCTTCTGGGGTACTGGCTGCAAGTCAGTGGGAGAGGTTTCCCGCTTCTGGACAGTATGGAGTTTTATTTGCTTATACTTTGACTTTTTGGGGGTTAAGCTTTTGGGCGGCTAGGCAAAATAACCTCAGATTGACGGCTCAAACTTTGCTGATTGTCACGCTTTTGTTAGTGCCAGTAAATTTTTGGGCAATGGATAGCTTTCGGTTGTGGCAAAATCCTTTGGATTGGATTGTAGTTGCGATCGCATCGCCGATACTCACTGCTATAACTGTTTTACTCTCCAAAAACCGGACTATTTTTGCCAATTTACATACAGGCAAATTACCTTTAGCAAATATTTTGGGGCTGAGTTATCTGCATTGGGGTTGGCAATTAAGAGGATTTCCCTTGATTGCCGTTTATGTGGCAATGATCGGCACAACTATTATTACCGTTTATCACAATATTTACCAACAACCGAATACTGTCAGCAGGCAAGATGGAAGCGATGGCAGGAGCTTAAATATTACTTTGTCTGCTGCTGTAATTATTTATGCTTTGATAGTTCTGCTAGTACGGGCAATTTTTGTTGCTGGGGTAAATGTTACCCATTTGGGGTTAGCTATTGGTATTTGTGGTTGGTTAGTGACTTGGTTGGTACAGCAGGGATGGGAGAGGGCAGTAACATTAATATCCTCCTCATCTTCCTCATCTCCCTCATCTCCCCCATCCCCCTCATCCCTCTTACTTTGGGAAAAACTTGGTGGCATTTTAATCTTTCTGGGTTGGCTGGTTTCAGTAGTTAATTATCCTTGGCAAGCGATCGCTGTGAGTGGTTTGGGTTTGTGGTTTGTGGGAAGTCGCTTGTGGCGCTACAGTTTAAAGGTAGACTTCGCAGCAGTTTTCGTCATTGGCTTACAGACGATTTGGCTGGGTTGGCGGTTAGTGCCTGATAGCCTCCAGAAATTAGCGATCGCAACTGGTACTCAACTCACCAATTCTCAAAATGAACCTTGGGCGTTACTGGGTGTCGCTTTATTTCCCTACATAGTTTTGATGGTGGCGCTCACAGATCGCTTGTATCGCAGGCAAAATCGAGAATTAGCTAAATTTGGCGAACTCCTCACCCTCTTATTTGGAACTTTTTTAACAACGATCGCTTTAGTAAACCCCACATTGCGATCGCTAAATCTGCTATTTTCTACCGCCACTCTCGCATTCGTCACCAAACGCCACTCCATTGATTCTTCCCCCTCTCTTCCCCTGGTGTATCTAACTCACATCATGGGGGTGCTGACATTTTGCTCTACCATTAATTGGCTGTTACCAACCCTAACTAATCAAGCCTGGGCAAGTATTTTATTAGCTTTAATGGTTGCAGAATGGGGATTTAGCCTGAGTGATGGACAATGGCGACGTAGTGCATGGGATATCGGTTTAGGGTTAGCCGCCGCTAGTTTTTTCTTATTGTGGATAAATGCAGAATCATCTTGGTATGGCATACCTGATAGCCAAGCTCATTGGGGAGTCTTATGGCTAGTTACGCCTTTAGCTCTCACAGGTGTTGCCAATCGGACAATTATCGAGCGTCAGATTCCTAGCCGTTACTTGAGTGTCTTGGCTGTGGCAGTTGCCCAGTTACTTACTTTACAGCTACCAGGAACTCGATTAATCGGTTTGGCTGTGGGTGCAGGATTGATGTTTGCAAATACGCACTATTTGCGAAACCAGACATCTGCGGTAATTACAGAAGGATTTGCTCTGAGTTTCATTGGGGCGCTGCTATGGACGGGTGTGCCTGGTTTACCTCGCCTCGCCCTAGCTGGTTGGTTTGTTGTAGGAGCGATAGCAACCCTAAGTCTATGGTTAGCGCGGACAATTTTGAGCCGACGCGGTAACGAATTAGGAGTTATTTATGCAGCCGCAAGTGATAAATGGGCGATCGCCTTGTGTGGTTTTGAGTTGTTGGGTTTGACACTATATTCAGTGCTGATTTACCGAGGGTTTACTACTTCAGGATTTTTGTACTTAATTGCGACTGCGATCGCTTTGGCAGCCATTGTTTATCGCAGTTGGCGCGAACCGACCAATTGGGCATTTTATGGCATCGGTTGGTGTTTGGAATTGTTGACTGCTCAGGTGTTGGGATTTGGGGAACGATCAATTGTTAGGATAGCAATCGCAAATATCGCATTAGGCTTAATTGCTCAACTTTTCGGAGAGTGGTGGCGGCGACGACATCAATTAGAAAGGCTTCCTAGCAGTTTTCACGTTTTGCCATTAATTTATGGCGCATTCAGTGTATTGCTACGTTTGAACACCTTCACCGAGTGGACTGGTTTATACTCCTTGGGTGTAGCTTTAATTATCATTGGCGTGGGGCGACGACGCGAGAGCTTTAAACCCCTGCTGTATTTAGGAATTATTGGCGTATCAATTTCTGCCTATGAACTTTTGTTCTATCAAATGTTGCAAGCTTCAGGAGGAGCATTAGGTGATGGATTGATTGCCATGTCTGCTCTTGGCGCCAGTATCATGTATGCTTACCGCATTCTGTCGCCTTGGCTTGTCAGCTACTTACGCTTAACTCCTCAAGAATTGAAAGGAATTGCCCATATTCACTGGGCTTGGAGTAGCTGTTTATTAATGGCTGCCATTCCTCTTCCCATTGGAGTTAACCGTTTGGTGGGATTGGGAACGGGGGTATTTTTGATTCGTTATGCCATCTTTCAGGGACGAAATTCGCAGACTTCCCCCCGTATCTTCGGAGGAATCACAATCGCCGAGATGTGGGTTTACCTTGGCTTATTAGAGGTAGCCGGTATGAGGGTTTATTGGCGCGAGACAGCAGTAGGAAAATTTTGGGCTGGGCCATTAGTTCCTTGGAATGGTGCGATCGCCTGTGTGGTAGCCTATTTTCTATACATTCTGCCTTGGGAAAGTTGGGGTTGGTCAAAAAGACCTTGGCAGCTTGCTGCTTACATCACACCACTGATAATTTTATGGGAAACCAGACTGCAAACTTACCCCATTACTTTGGTACTCGTAGCTGGATTTTACATCTTCCTGGCAAAAGTGGGTGAAAACATCCGTTTTACATATATCAGTGTAGCGTTGATTGATTGGGCACTTTTCCGTTGGTTTGATTCCTTACGCCTAACTGATGCTTTGTGGTATGTAACACCAATTGGGTTATCACTGCTTTATATTGCTCAAGTAGATACCCAACTAAGACTACCAGAGTATAAAGTTGCTCGTCATATTCTGAGAGTGCTAGGTAGCGGTTTAATTTGTGGGTGGGCAATTTTATTTAATCAAGACACAGCTTGGATACCCGGAATTTTCAGTCTCATCGCCATTTTTACCGGATTAGCTTTACGAGTCCGAGCTTTTCTTTACATTGGTACAGCCACTTTTTTAATTACTACTATCTATCAATCGGTAATTTTCAGTTTGCAGTACTCTTTTTTAAAATGGATTGTTGGCTTGCTAGTTGGTATCCTCCTGATTTATATCGCCGCCAACTTTGAAACCCGTCGTGCTCAAATAACTTCCTTAATTCGTAACGCTATTGATGAATTTCAATCATGGGATTGAAGAAGAATTCAGAAGTCAGAATTCAGGAGTCAGAATCAAGACGCTCTCTACGAGGCGCAACGCGTTCGCTATCAGTCGGAGATTCAGACCCGCGACTGATTGTTCGCGCTTGCGTCTCGTAGAGAAGACCACTAAATTTTCAATTTAGTGGGGGTGCAAAAACGCCGATTATTCAGACGCGACGCTCGAATACTCACTAACGCTGCGCTATCCGCCAGTCGTACAGAATTCATTCTGAATTCTGACTCCTGACTCCTGAATTCTGTTCAATAAGGCTGTTTATGGTAATTCTGCACGTACTTTCAGATTTCATCGACTGCGATTTTACTGTCAGCGACTCATCTTGTAGTTATTGGTACGAAGGGCGTTGTCCTCAAAGTGGCAATTGCCTAAAACTACCCCGTACCTCAATGTCCGAAGCGATCGCCAAGGGACTAATGAAACACCTTGCCAACAATGAAAAACTCCACCCACAAGGGGATGGAGTTTTTGGGCATGGGGAATCGGGCATAGGGAATAGGGAAGATGTTACCAATGCCCCATGCCCAGTGCCCCAAGCGACGGGGCGACTATCCCTCTACAGACACCTGGGAATGGAGTTTCCCGTCGCTTTCAATGAATGTTATTCTCGTGAAGGCAAAATGTATGGAATCCTATTGGTTGAACTGCCTAATGGCGAACAACGTGTACTCAAAGCCTTTTCCGGTCTTTTGAATGGTTGCAGTATTGTTGAGGGCTGGGTACCACCAATTCCAGGACGAGACGAAGTTGCTTTAGAGGAAGCCCACACTTTGGCACAGTTGGACGCAATTAAGCAGGAAATTCTTACCTTGAAGCAACTGACTGAACGCCAGCAGTATGAAACCCTGTTTAATGAGTTTGAGCAGCAGTTGCAAGCAATGAGCGATCGCCATCGCCATTGCAAACATCAACGACAGGAAAAACGTCAGCAAATCTGCAATACACTCACTTCAGAAGCACTGACTATTGCCCTTGAACAACTCGACGAAGAGAGTCGTCAGCAGGGAATTGAGCGACGACAACTTAAACGCCAGCAAAATGAAATATTACAGCCTCTACAACAGTTAATTGCAGCAACGGATGCGCGAATTAGCGAACTGAAACAACAGCGTAAAGCCCTATCCCGTCAACTCCAAGCTCAGATGCACGCTACCTACAGCCTGACAAATTTTTCTGGGCGATCGCAATCATTACAAGAATTGATGCCAGGAGGTTTGCCCACTGGTACAGGAGATTGTTGTGCCCCAAAACTGCTCCATTATGCTGCAACAAATAATCTCAAACCATTAGCAATGGCAGAATTTTGGTGGGGTGCATCTTCAGTAAATCAAGATAAAATCCAGGGAGAGTTTTACGGAGCCTGTGCGGAGCGATGTCAGCCATTAATGGGGTTTTTGCTCTCAGGATTAAGACCTAACCCCTTCCCTTGCAGGGAAGGGGGAGTAAGAAGCCTCTCTTTACCCATTCTTTATGAAGACGAATGGCTGATTGCTGTAAACAAACCTGCTGGATTACTTTCGGTACCTGGTCGTTATCGCGATCGCCAAGATAGTGTGTTGAGTCGCTTACGTAATTTGTTAGCTGATAGCATGGCACTGGTATCTGTGCATCGCTTAGATCAGGAAACTTCCGGGATTTTGTTGTTAGCACGCGATCGCCAAACTCATCGGCAACTCAGCCAGCAGTTTCAGCAACGGCAGATTCACAAGGTTTATGAAGCCATACTTTCCGGTGCTGTGAAAGTTGAGCAAGGTGTGATTGATTTACCACTATGGGGAGATACGGAAAATCGCCCTGAGCAAAAAGTTGATTGGCAACATGGCAAACCCAGCTTGACACACTTCCAGGTAATGGCGAGAGAAGGAGATTACACCCGCATAGAATTTACGCCGCTAACAGGACGCACTCATCAGTTGAGGGTTCATGCAGCTGATGCACGAGGACTTGGGGTAACTATTTTAGGCGATCGCCTTTATGGATGCTGTGCAGTTACTAGTCGGTTACATTTGCACGCCAGAGAACTTCGCTTTGAGCATCCGCAGTTAGGAAAAACCCTGCATTTACAAGCAATTACCCCCTTTTAAAACCACAAGAACCCCAAATAGCTAAAGCGTAGCTTTATGAAAAAAGTGAAGGTTTAAAACCGTACTTCGTCCCGCTACGCGCTTTCGCCCGCAAGTAGCGTGAAACAGTCCTTGTATCCCAAGGTAGGTAGAAACCCCACCCCGGAGTGTCTGTCTTGATTCAATTGCGTTAGCGCAGCGGGGCGTTAGCAAGAGTGCGAATTGCGAATTGCTTTCATCTTCCCTAACAGCTAGCCTATTGCTTTTTAAATTTGTATGTGATAGTTTCTGCTTGTAGTTAATGATCGGTTATCCTACCGACTTACCGTATTTAGGAAAATTAATATCATAAACTAAGTTATACGGAAATAATATCATTCCTTGAAAATTCCTAAATAAGCAGTTAAAGACAAGAGTGCTGGAAAATTAAAAATTCAAAATAGCATGACTAAAGTATTCATTCTTGACGCCAACCAACAACCGTTATATCCAGTACGCATCAGCCATGCTAGGCTGCTATTGTCACAAGGTAAAGCTACTGTATTCCAGCGATATCCTTTTACTATCATTCTGAAGGAGTCCCTTTCTCATCTAAAACTTGAGCAACTTGGCTTCAAGATTCATCCTGGTATTAAAATAAATCGTAATTGAATTCTTAATTACGAATTACGAATTACGACTTAGTTATTAATTTTAGTCGCCTCCTCAACAGAGGAATATAGATGACGAACCACACTATTTTAGAACCGTTACCAGAAGACCAATGGTTTATTGAAAGTCAGGAACTACGATCCTTTGTAGCAACAGTGCAGGAAATTAGCGCTAGTACTGTTGACGATCGCACACAAACTCTAGCTAGATTAGAACCCTATTTTCAAGAACTCCTTGCCCAACAGGAATGGCTACCCCAAAAGTTTGCCCAAGTCAATCCTGAAAGCCGGATGGGTGGCGGTATTGGTCAGTGGCTACTTTATCGCGCCAAAGACCGTTCCCTGTCAGTTTTCAGCTTGGTGATTCCTCCAGGTTCCACGACTCCCGTCCACGACCATTTAGCCTGGGGATTGATTGGTTTATACAAAGGCAATCAAGAAGAAACAGTCTATCGCCGTGTAGATAACGGTGATGCCGAAGGACACGCACAATTACAAGTAACTGAAGTGCGTATGCTCCAACCAGGGGATATCTACCGCCTCTTACCCCCAGATGGTGATATCCACGCCGTCAAAACCACATCCCAGAACGCATCTGTATCCATTCATATCTTGGGTAATGATACTGGTTGCGTCTTGCGTCACCAGTTCATCCCAGAATTTCACAGCGTCAAATCCTTTCGCTCTGGATATTCCAACGCTCCCTGTAAAGAGGAGGAGGAAAAAGAACATGCCCAAGTACGATAGACCACAACCCCCAGTATTCGAGCGAGTTGAAGACGAACGTCTGCACCGCAAACAACGCCTAGCCGCTGCCTTTCGCCTATTTGGTAAATTTGGTTTCAGCGAAGGAATCGCAGGCCATATTACGGCTCGCGATCCGGAGTTTACAGACCATTTTTGGGTCAATCCATTAGGCACATACTTCGGTCATATCCGTGTTTCTGACCTGATCTTAGTTAACAAAGAAGGTGAGGTGGTTAAAGGCGATGCTCAGGTAAATCAAGCTGCTTTCGCCATCCATTCTCAGATTCATGAAGCTCGACCTGATGTAATTGCAGCAGCTCACGCCCATTCACTTTATGGTAAAGCCTGGTCTAGTTTGGGGCGTCTCCTTGACCCCTTGACTCAAGATTCTTGTGCTTTTTACGAAGACCATGCCCTCTTTGACGATTTCACAGGTGTTGTTTTAGAAACTTCTGAAGGTCAACGACTGGCGCAATCTTTAGGGCCAAAGAAAGCCATAATCCTACGTAACCACAGCATTTTAACTGTGGGACATACAGTAGATGAAGCTGCATTTTGGTACATTAGCTTAGAGCGATCGTGCCAAGCCCAACTACTAGCAGAAGCTGCCGGTAGACCAACTATTATCAAACACGAAACAGCCCGTTTAACACAAACTCAAGTGGGGTCACATACAAGTGGGTGGTTCAGTTTCCAGCCCCTTTATGACAGGATTGTGCGCGAAGAACCTGATTTGCTAAATTAACGCTGTGTTTTTTGGCACTGGGATAAATAAGTAGGGAAGGAGTAATTTACTATCGGGCCTCCTGCCTCTATTTTTTGTGTCAAATTTCCCTAAACTTATCTATATACTCCGGTAAACCTATAAGTTTATAGTATTCGTATAGCTCAAAGAAATCATTTTGATGATTAACCTAATCTTTCGCCGTTTTATTGCCAAGTGGATATCGTGGATCAAATTCAGGAATATCCCATTTAACAACCAACAGAAGTTATTCTTCTCTTCTTCTCCTTTACCAATAGCGGGGGCTTTTGTTACAGGGCTGTGTTTAAGCTTGCTATTTGCTGCTTGTTCATCGACATCTACTGTTAATTCTTCTAATCCTAGTGCTACGCCTGTTAGTAATTCTGCTTCCAGCAAAGCCACAGTAGTCAGATTTGGCTATCAAAAATCGAATATTTTGCTGAAAACCAAAGGTGTCTTAGAAAAACGTTTGTCACCAGATAGTATATCTGTAGAATGGATCGAATTTCCTGCGGGGCCACAATTGCTAGAAGCGATGAATGTCGGTAGTATTGACTTCGGACATGTAGGAGAATCACCACCGATATTTGCCCAAGCAGCAGGAGCGTCATTAACTTACGTGGCTGGTATTGCTGCTAGTCCTGCTGGTTCAGCAATTCTTGTTCCCCAGAATTCCTCAATTCAAAAACTTACTGACCTGAAAGGTAAAAAAATTGCCTTTCAAAAAGGTTCTAGCGCCCACTTATTATTAGTCCAAGCTTTAGAAAAAGCGGGATTGAAATATACAGATATTGATCCTAAATATTTGCCTCCCGCTGATGCCCGCGCTGCATTTGTTAAGGGTAGTGTAGATGCTTGGGTAATTTGGGATCCTTTCTATGCAGCCGCTCAAGAGGCAACTAAAGCCAGAGTCCTGATTGATGGAACAGGAATTAATAAACAGGGAGGATATTATTTGACAACCCGCAAATTTGTCACCGAAAATCCCCAAACCGTGAAGGCAGTTTTAGAGGAAATTCAAAACTTAGAAGAATGGTCTAAACAGCATCGAGAAGAAGTAGCGCAAACTCTCTCATCTGTGCTAGGAATTGACATAATAACCATGAGGAAAGCTACTAATAGGCGAACTTTTGGTATTGTGCCAATTGATGATAATCTGATAAATTTACAACAAACGGTTGCTGATACATATTATCAGTTAAAGCTGGTTCCTAAACAAGTGAATGTCAGAGATGGAGTGCTAAAAAAAGAACAATATGCTGCATTTTCACCAAAGATTTAGACCAGAATCATGAAGAGGAATACAGAAGTCATAATTCAGAATATTGCAACACATCCTTGGGTAAAGACGCGATGAATCGCGTCTCTACAAATGGTCTATTTGTTGCATTCTTTTTTCAAATTGATATCAGCTTTCGGCTATTGTTTGCGTAAATCCTACTGAATTCTGATCGGAGGCGGAGCGTCTTTGGCTCCGCTCCTGAATTCTTCTTTATAAAACAACTGACAATTTTTGAAATGTAAATCTTGGAATTAATTATGACTAATCCAACAGAACTACTGCGATCGCGCTACGGTGAAATTCCCTTCAATCCTGAAATTGAATGGAATGATTCTCTGACAGCACTGCTATCTCACCGTTCAATCCGGTCTTATCTATCCGATCCTCTACCATCAGGAACTCTGGAGTTACTCATTGCAGCCGCCCAATCTGCATCCACTTCTTCTAATTTACAAACCTGGAGTGTGGTAGCAGTTGAAGATCAACAGCGCAAAGAGGAGTTATCCAAGCTAGCGGGAAACCAAGCACATATTAAGCAGGTGCCTTTATTCTTGGTTTGGTTAGCAGACTTGGCGCGTCTAAGTTACGTTGCTGACAGTCGCGGCATATCTCATGATGCGCTGGAATATTTGGAAATGTTTGTAATGGCAACAATTGATGCAACGTTGGCAGCGCAAAACGCCGCAGTTGCAGCTGAATCACTCGGTTTGGGAACAGTATACATTGGCGGAATCAGGAACCGCCCGCAAGAGGTAGCAGAGATATTAAATTTGCCGTCCTCGGTGTATGCTGTATTTGGGCTGTGTGTGGGCTATCCGAATCCTGAAGTAGAAGCAGCGATTAAACCAAGGTTGCCGCAGTCAGCGATACTTCACCGTGAAACCTATAAGTTTGCCGAGCAAGAAGAAGCGATCGCTCACTACAACGACATTATCAAAGAATTCTATACTGAACAAAAGATGAATGTCCCTGGCGATTGGTCAGAACACTCAGCCCAACGCATCGCAACTGTAGAGTCATTGAGAGGACGCGATCGCTTGCGTGAAGCTCTCAATAACCTTGGCTTCAAATTGCGATAAAGAGTGCTGAGTTGCGAGTGCTGAGTACCAAAGTACTCTTCTTCTTATTCAGCACAGGCGTTGCATATTTGCGGGATGATTTTGCTAGTTTTGTGGGATGGGCCGAAAAGCCATTGGTGTCAACTTAAGCCAAAAATAGCGTACTGATTGGGTGTTGTTCACCCGCCAGGGATTGTAAATCCCTGACTAATTGCTCAAGTCTACTGAAGTAGACTGAAAATTTTTGCGCTCTAAAGTCCTCTTCAGAGGACTTTAACTATGGGGACGTGCGGTTTCGCGTTAAGTTGACACCAGTGGCATCTTGCCCATCCCTTGTATTTCAGGGTTCTCGTGTCGCCCACCCTACAAGAATCATCCCTTGATTCAGCAATGCCTTTTAATAAAGTATCGTGGATTTTCTGTGCTAAACCTTCTCTTGTGAAGAAGAATTCAGAAGTCAGAATGGGCTAAACGCCCCGCTATCGCTAACAGGACTCAGAATCAAGACGCTCTCTACGAGACGCTAAAAGCGAACGCAGACTCGCTATCAGTCGGGGATTCAGACCCGCGAATGATTGAAGACCACCAAATTTTCAATTTGGTGGGGGTCTTAAACCCAATTATTCATCCGCCAGTCATACAGAATTCATTCTGAATTCTGACTCCTGACTCCTGACTCCTGAATTCTGTTCGATAAAACTCTCAATACGCTACAACAGAAAAAACTCTCTGTTAAACCTGTGAAAAAACGAGTAACACTCACCTTCCCGAAACGCGCCGTGCAAATGCCTGTCACTTATGTACTGGCTAAAGAGTTCAACGTCGCCGCCAATATTATCCGCGCCCAAGTTGCCCCAAATCAAATTGGCAAACTGGTAGTGGAACTAGCGGGAGATATCGATCAATTAGATGCGGCGATCGAGTGGATGCGATCGCGCCATGTTAATGTTTCTTATACTTTAGGCGAAATTGCGATCGACGAGGATGCCTGTGTCCACTGTGGTTTGTGTACTGGGGTTTGTCCTACCGAAGCCCTTACCCTCCATCCAGAGACATACAAATTGACATTCACGCGATCGCGCTGTATTGTCTGCGAACAGTGTATTCCCAGTTGTCCCGTACAAGCAATCTCCACTAACCTTTAACAATCCAAAATCAAAATTGATACTAGCCTAGCTTGAACACATCCGCAATTACACTAGCATCACCCACTAGCCTAGTTTTTGCTGGAGAGTCATAAACTACCAATAGTGAAGGTATACCAGCGACATCTTGAAACAGCGTCATTCCCTCAGCATGGTCTTCCCGATTTCCGTATGGAATATCTTGCACAAAATCTGGATTTATGAAGGCATTTTCTCTCGAATTCACACCATTTACCCAACGATAAACTTGCACGGGGCCATCTAAATCCATCGTTGGCCCAGCTAAAATCAACAAATCTTTTCCATCTACATACAAATCCCGAATTCCCAAACCATTCAACCAGATAAAATGCTTTTTATATAACTCCTTCACTTCCCCAATTTGGCTCAGTTTCATCAGTCCAGCAGTAGAATCTTCTAACTCTATTTCCAATACCACAGCCCAACCCCGCAATACAGGGCCGCGTAAACCCAAAAAAACGCGGTTTTGATAAATGCCTATTCCTTCAATATCAAAGCCATTATCTTTTCCGGGAATTGCTGCCTTAATGAACGAGCCTAAATGTGGGTCATCTACTAAAGCTGTCATTAGCAAATTACCTTCGCTTGTCACCTCTAGTTTAGCGGCATTCAATTGCACATCTGGCTTTTGGGGGTGTGGGCAAGATGAGACTAACTTACCGTCTATCAGAGGAATCCGTCCTAAGACGTAACGATTAGGTTCTGATTCAATTTTTGCTAGCCTTTTAAAGTTTTTGGCATCATCTTTATCAGGTTTGGGTTTTTTGCGTTTGTAGCTGTGAGAACCAACAAACCATAAGTAATGATCAGTATAAGCTAGTCCTTCTATATCAATTTCTTCCTCTTCTGGTGCAGGTAAATTGATAAATTCTGCTACTCTAAATTGTTGGTGATCTGTAAATTTATCAGTATCAACCAAAGAGAGGCGTTCAATAGTTGAAGTTTCATCTGACCCCAACCATAAATACTTCTGATGTGTAAGCAGTACTGCTGATAAGTCTTTTCTATGTTCTTTAAAATTATCTACAAAAGTCAAGGAAACTTGATTTAGTAAATTTAATTTTGGCATTTCAAATCGTCTTTACGCTTAAAAAATCTTAATCATAGTAGTATAATATAAATTATAATTACTTCAAAAGAATTATTTAGAAATCATCACTTATATAAATCGCTAGGTGGATTTGCTATCTAGACCTTTGATAGATATTGAATACTTATAAAAAAGTATGCAACTATCAATAGTGATAAGAAAAGTTTACAATAATCATTGCATAAAAAAATATCACAAGTAGATGCAAATATTTAACTAATGTTATTATGCAATAACCTCATGAGGTAGTCATTAAGAGCAGTTATGAAATTAGCCACACAACCCACGGTAAAAACTCTAGGGGACTACGCCTACCAAGCGATTCAAAAACACTTTAAGAAAACCTTGAAGTGGGAAAAAGCAGTGAAGAAAGATGAAGATCCAGAAGCGCTGCACCAAATGCGAGTGGGAATGCGCCGCTTACGGACAGCGGTAACTCGGTTTGGGCTAGCGGTGGATGTGTCGAAACCAGTCAGCGATAAAAATATTGGTAAAATAGCTCGTCGTCTTGGTAGTCTGCGAGACTTAGATGTGCTCAAAGAAAGTTTGGAAAACAATTACAAACCAAACTTACCCCGTAAAGAGCAGGAATCTCTGCAAATCGCCTTCACAGCTTTGGCTAAACAACGTGAAGATGTACTATCAAGTGTACAGAAAACCTTAAAGAATGAATCTTACAAGTCTCTAAAAGATGCATTAGATAAGTGGTTAGAGAAACCCAGTTATCAACCTTTTGCATCTGTTACTATTCAGCAAGTGCTACCAGACTTACTTTTACCAGAAGTGAGTAACTTCTTATTGCATCCGGGTTGGCTAGTTGGCACTGAAATTGTGGACTCAGAACTGAAAATTCAGAAAAACTGGGAACCAGAAAAAATCGAAAAAAAATTAGCAACAGAAGGCGAAGTTCTTCATAGTTTGCGAAAAGAAGCTAAACGTGTACGTTACCAGATGGAGTTATTTAGTGACTTATATGGTGAGTCTTACGCAGCTTATATTACAGAAGTGAAAAGTATCCAAGAAATTTTGGGTACTATGCAAGATAGTGCGGTTTTAACTGAGTGGCTTGCAGATGTATTCAAGTCAGAACTTCAGACATTGCCCACCCTTGTTAGTTTGTTAACTGAAAATCGTTACCAGTCGTGGCAGCAATGGCAACCTTTGCAAGAACGGTATCTGAAAACTGAAACTAGACATAGTTTTCATTTAACAATATTGCACCCGCTTTCAGGAGTAATAAATTAAAAGTTACTCTTGGTTGGGCAAGGATTGGACTAACGAACAGACAATTGAATAGGAGCCTCTAGAGACAAAACATAAACACTGCTCTGAGGAATTTGTACAATACGGGTATTTTCGGCGGAACGCAAACCTGAAATTATTCCAACAGCGCTTCCTAGCATAGCTCCCCGGTCAAACTGTTCGGGATCACCTTGGCTAAAAAAGCCCAAGGTGCTTCCACCAATTCTGCCCCAAACAGAGCCATTCTCGACGGCTTTATCATTAGCTCGCATGTGGGTAATGGTAGTGCCGGGAATTATCTGACTTGATGCTTTAATTGAGACAATTCGACCGTTGACAACCAATGATTGCGCTATAATTTTAGCGCCTCCATCAATGGGTTTGATGGTAATAGTTACAGGGGTATTTTCTGGCGCTACAACATTACCTTGATTATCTTTAATAGCGCTAGCTAAAGGTAGTGTGAGAGGATAATCCTTTTTTTGGCCAACATCTACGGTAACGGATGCTGGAAATGAGACAATAATCGCTGTATCTTGAGGAATGTTAATCTCTTGATTGACTGCTTGAGTTGGCTGAGTTGGCTGAATCATTACTGGTTGAGCGTTCGCTGGTAGGATGATGGAACCCAACACAGATATAGAACAGGCGAGGCTCAACAACATTTGCATTTTCATGACCGTTTTTCCCTTTGATGTGAGTAGTTTTTTTAGGATTAAATCCCTTCACTCAATCAATAGGTTTGCAGTTATTGATTTATGCAAACGGTAGTAAAATCAGAACATCCTTGGGTAAAGACGCGAT
>NZ_JAWJTF010000231.1:0-3429 GCF_048836525.1 Nostoc sp. CALU 546 | reverse complement strand
GATAAAAGGTGGATTCATCCAGTTCAAATACTCGTTAACGGAGTTCAGAGGTTCGCGCGTGATGTCCTAGTCCTTCCACTCCCTCTTTCTCTCACGATTTTTTTATGAAGCAAGTCTCCTTCTGGGTGCATCAAGAACAACTTCCGCGACTGAAAAATCACGTTTAATTTTTAAGTTGTTGAGATAAGCGATCGGATCGTCGGCGTTAAAGGGAGTCCCATCGAAGAGTTGGATCGGTTGGCGAATATAGCTAATATCCAAACCTAATTCCCGTGCGGCGGTGCTGAAAACCCGGACTCGACATACCCGTTCCACAACTTCTACCCAATTTCTGGGGAAGGGAGTGTCACCCCAACGCGCCAATTGACTCATAATCCAAATTTGTTCGGTGCGACTGGGGCGGTTAATGGCAGAATCGGAATAAAACTGGAGATGGGCATAGTCCCGCAAC
Organism: Nostoc sp. CALU 546; assembly: GCF_048836525.1. Lineage (NCBI taxonomy): Bacteria > Bacillati > Cyanobacteriota > Cyanophyceae > Nostocales > Nostocaceae > Nostoc > Nostoc sp. CALU 546. The sequence goes on along the minus strand of NZ_JAWJTF010000231.1, from coordinate 2,978 downwards.
GGATGGTCTAAGTCACAGGTGAGACTATCTGGATCTTCGAGTTGAATGTATTCTAAATCAGTGCTGACGTAATCTCGCCCTGCTAAAATTTGGCGAATTTCTTGGGTATTTTCGGGATTCGCACAATACACGCAAGCTTCTAACAAAGCTTTAGTCAAAGCAATATGCGTATTTGGATAATTTTCTGCCCAATCTTCCCGCACACCAAGAACTTTACCGGGGTGTCCCAACCAAACTTCTAAGTCAGTAGCGATGGTAAAGCCGACATTTTCCACAGCAGCGCGGTAGTTCCAAGGTTCACCCACACAGTAACCATCAATGCTTCCGGCTTTGAGGTCGGCTACCATCTGCGCTGGGGGAATGGTCTTCATGTCCACATCGCTATCGGGGTCAATTCCTCCAGCTGCTAGCCAGTAACGCAGTAGCAAGTTGTGCATTGATGCAGCATGTACTACTCCCATTGTGTGCCGTTGTTCGCGGGTGCGAAGCAGGTATCTTTTAAAATCTGATAAGGTTTGTACACCTTGGTCGAGAAAGTCTTTTGCCAAGGTGATGGCGTTACCGTTGCGAGTCATGGTGAGGGCGGTGACAACGGGCAGAGGTTGGTTATTATGCCCTCCCAAAGTTAGCCACATCGGCATCCCTGAAGGCATTTGCGCCGCATCTAAATAACCACCACTTATGCCATCTTCTATACCCCGCCAGCTACTTTCCCGCACGAGGTGAACTTCATCTAAACCATGCTTGACAAAAAAGCCTTTTTCTTTGGCAACTGCTAAGGGGGCGCAAGCTGTTAAAGGTAAAAAGCCAATTTCTAGGTTAACTTTTTCTAACCCATGACGGGCAACGTCGGCAGTTTTCCGCGCCCGAATTTTTTTGATCCGTTTCTGCTGATTGAGGAAGTAAATCATCTCACTTCGCAAGCTGTAGTAGCTGGGATGTTCAACTACTTCCATCCGCTTGCGGGGTCTGGGAATATCCACTTCGAGAATGTCGCCGATTTTAGATTCGGGGCCGTTGGTCAGCATCACAATTCTGTCAGATAACAGCACCGCTTCATCAACATCATGTGTCACCATCACGGCGGTAACTTGATTTTCTTCGCAGATTTGCATCAGTTGTTCTTGCAAATTGCCGCGTGTGAGTGCATCCAACGCACCAAATGGTTCATCTAGCAGCAGTAATTTGGGACGAATTGCTAAGGCGCGGGCGATCGCAACTCGCTGCTTTTGTCCACCTGATAACATTCCCGGCTGTTTGTCAGCATGGGGACGCAAACCGACCATATCGATATGTTTTTCGATAATAGCGTTGCGATCGCTTGCGGATGAACCTTTCATTACCGAGTCCACGGCGAGGGCAATATTTTCTCTTACCGTCCGCCAAGGTAATAACGAATAATTTTGGAACACTACCATCCTGTCTGGGCCAGGTTTGGTGATTCTTTGTCCTTCGAGAGTCACAATACCTTCAGTCGGCAAATCTAAACCCGCAATCATATTTAAGAGAGTGGATTTACCGCAACCGGAGTGACCAATAAGAGAGACAAATTCTCCTTTTTTAATTTGGAGATCGATTCCTTTGAGGGCGATATATTTGCCGCCACCAGTTAATTCAAAAACTTTATCAATTTGGTCAACAGCTACGAACATAAGAGATAGGGGATAGGGGATAGGGGATAGGGAGTAGGGAGTGGCTTTCAAGGGTAGGTATTTAATAAAGGCGTATTTTTGCAGGTAAAATACTATCTAGCTTTTATCAGCAGAATTACTACGGGTGCAGGAGGGTGAATGCAAGTAGGAAAAAGCGAGGAATTAAGAGAATGGACTAGAAAAGTAATTGAAAAAATGCCAAATCTCACAAAACCTCAAGCTGTTGTACTGGCAATGTGGACTTTTGGGATAGTAATGACCCAATCAAGTGGACTGACAACGGTTTCAGTATTTTTAGCAGAACTACTGGGTAAAAAGGAGAATACTATACGTCAGCAACTGCGGGAATGGTATCGAGACGCAGAAGATAAAACAAAAACTGGTCGAACTTCATTGGATGTGACATCTTGTTTTAGTCCACTACTATCTTGGATTCTAAGTCTTTGGCCTAAAGGTGAAAAACGTCTAGCATTGGCAGCAGATGCTTCAACTTTAAGCGATCGCTTTACTGTATTAGCAATTAGCATTGTTTACCGTGGCTGTGGAATTCCAATTGCCTGGAAAATAGTTGAAGCTACCATTCCTGGAAGTTGGAAACCTCACTGGGAAGAATTATTTCGCCATATAGACAAAACTGTACCACCAGATTGGTTTGTAATTGTCACCACAGATAGAGGGCTTTATGCTGAGTGGTTGTATCAACAAATCTTGAACTGTGGTTGGCATCCTTTTATGCGGATTAACCTTCAGGGGCAGTTTCAAATTAAAGGTACTGTTTCTTGGCTACCTCTAAATACTCTTGTTCGAGAAGTTGGTCAGTCATTTGAGTCATTGGTAACTTGTTTCAAAAGTAACCCGATTGAATGTACATTGTTAGCCCGTCATGACGAGGGCTATGCCGAACCTTGGTTAATTCTCACCGATTTACAACCCGAAGTTGCGGATGCTTGTTGGTATTCGATGCGCTCTTGGATTGAATGTCTATTTAAAGACGGTAAAAGAGGTGGTTTTGCTTGGCATCAAACTAAAATGACAGATACCAAACGAGCCGAGAGACATTGGTTAGCGATCGCAATCGCTACTTTATGGCAGGTTAGTGTTGGAGGTGCTATTGATGCCAATTTGCCTATTAGTAGTTTAGACGAATTACCACAAACCCACGTTGCACGACGCAATTTGAAAAATAGTGTCTTCCATCGTTGTCTCTCCTGTTTCCGTCGTGGGTTTTTTGTGGTTAAGGCTGCCTTTCTTAATCGTCTTCCCCTACCTCCAGGTCGCTTTTTCCCTGAACCTTTGCCTTCCTTGCCTCCACCCACTCCCTGTCTT
>NZ_JAWJTF010000065.1:0-56030 GCF_048836525.1 Nostoc sp. CALU 546 | reverse complement strand
ACATTCCTCTTAAATTTCTATAGGACTCATATTTGATTTCTGAAAAAACTCAGTACAACTAAGAAGCCTTCTTTCCTATTGCCTGTCTACGCAAATTCGTTCAGAAATCAAAGCGGATTCCTATAGTTTGATTTATTCCCACCAACTTACTTACAAGCAATACATCCAGAAAGTAAAGAATTGCCAAGGTTTGTTACACAAAATATTCTATGGGGAATTCTAAACTGACTAAAAAAATTCCCCGAAAAAGTTATGAGCGCAAAAGTGGATATAACTGTGACACTGGCAGGCTACCAAATTAGAGAGCAACTATACTCAGGTTCACGCACACTCGTGTATCGAGCTGTCAGAGAAGCAGATAACCAAGCAGTTGTGATCAAGCTTTTAAAACGGGAATACCCCACCTTTAGCGAACTCGTACAGTTTCGCAACCAATATGCCTTAGCCAAAAACCTAGATATTCCTGGGATTATTAAGCCCTATAGCCTAGAACCTTATAATAATGGCTATGCTTTGGTGATGGAAGATTTTGGTGGCATATCACTGCGACAATTTACAAAAGAACAGCCGCAACACTTAGACCAATTCCTAATTATAGCCCTACAACTAACAGAGATTCTCCACCAGTTACATCAACAACGGGTGATTCATAAAGACATTAAACCCGCTAATATCCTGATTCATCCAGATACCTTGGTGTTAAAGCTGATAGACTTCAGCATTTCCTCCTTGTTACCGAGAGAAACCACTGAAATCCAAAATCCCAATGTCCTGGAAGGGACTCTGGCTTATCTATCACCAGAACAAACAGGACGCATGAATCGGGGGATTGATTACCGCAGTGATTTTTATTCATTGGGAGTAAGTTTCTTTGAGCTACTGACAGGAAAAGTGCCTTTTGATTCTCAAGATCCGATGGAGTTAGTGCATTGTCATATTGCAAAACTTCCTCTGAATGTGTGCGATGTCAACTCTGAGATCCCTTTGGTTCTGGGAGACATTATTCACAAGCTAATGGCGAAAAATGCCGAAGACCGCTACCAAAGTGCGTTGGGACTAAAGCATGATTTGCATCTATGTATAGAACAACTAAACGAAATCAGGAAAATTGAGAATTTCTCGATTGGAAAGCGAGATATAAGCGATCGCTTCGTAATGGCAGAAAAACTCTATGGCAGGGAGCAAGAAGTTAAAATACTACTAGAAGCATTCGAGCGGGTTGCCAATGGAGCATCGGAGTTCATGTTAGTGGCGGGATTCTCCGGCATTGGTAAAACGGCAGTGGTGAATGAAGTACATAAACCCATTGTCCGGCAACGAGGCTACTTTATCAAAGGCAAGTATGACCAGTTCAACCGCAATATTCCCCTCAGTGCCTTTGTCCAAGCCTTTCGTGACTTAATGGGGCAGTTGTTAGGCGAAAATGACACCCAATTAAAGCAATGGAAGAAGAAGATTCTGACAGCTTTGGGAGAAAATGCTCAAGTAATTATTGAGGTGATTCCTGAGTTAGAGGAGATTATCGGGCAACAATCTCCAGTGGTGGAACTCTCAGGAAGTGCTTCCCAGAACCGTTTTAATCTGTTGTTCCAAAAATTTATTCAAGTATTTACTACAGTTACACATCCCTTGGTGATGTTTTTGGATGATTTGCAGTGGGCAGATTCAGCATCATTAAACTTGATTCAGGTGTTAATGGGACAAAGAGAAAGCGGTTTCATGTTATTGATTGGTGCATATCGTGATAATGAAGTTTCACCTGCTCATCCGTTGACATTGACGTTAGAAGAAATTAATAAAGCTGGCACTACAGTCAATACAATCACACTAGCTCCCTTGAGTCAAGAAAGTTTAAATTTGCTAGTTACAGATACATTGCAATGTCCAGCAGCGATCGCGCAACCTTTAACCCAGCTAGTCTATCAAAAAACTCAAGGAAACCCCTTTTTCAGCACACAGTTTCTCAAGGCATTACATGAAGAGGGAGCGATTGAGTTTGATCCTCAAGCTGGTCATTGGCAGTGTGATATTAGTGATGTGCAATTGCTCTCTCTGAGAGATGACGTGGTAGAGTTCATGGCAATGCAGTTGCAGAAGTTGCCAATTGCCACTCAAAATGCCCTGAAACTAGCCGCGTGCATTGGTAACTCTTTTGAATTAGCAACACTGGCAATTGTCTATGAAAAGTCTCAAGCTGAAACTGCTACTGACTTATGGAAAGCCCTTCAGGAAGGATTAGTAATTCCCAGCAATGATATTTACAAGTTTTATCAATCAAAATCAGAGTTGTTGATTGAGGAGAATGAACAGATAGAAGCAGATAATAAAGTGATTGTTTTCTACAAGTTTCTGCACGATCGCGTCCAACAAGCTGCTTATTCACTCATTCCCGATAACCAAAAACAACTGATGCACTTAAAAATTGGGCAATTGCTTTTAAGTGTAATGAACGAAACGGAAAAAGAGGAAAAAATCTTCGAGATTGTTAATCAATTAAATAAAGGAGCCGATTTAATTGTCTTAGAATCTGAACGGGAAACATTAGCGAAGCTAAATCTAGTTGCTGCCCAAAAAGCAAAATCTGCAACCGCTTACGTTGCGGCAATTGAATACACCACTAAAGGCATACAACTTCTCACAGCAAATTGTTGGCAGCAATCCTATGAATTAACATTAGCTCTGCATGATTTAGCCGCAGAATTAACTTGTCTGAGCGGTTACTTTAGGCAAATGGAGCAGATAGTTGACGAGGTAGTGCAAAATGCTCGTCAATTATTAGATAAAGTGAAAGTCTATGAAGTAAAAATTCTGGCTGATGTAGCCCAGAGTCAGCAACCCAAAGCCATTAAAACCGCACTTTCTGCTTTGGAATTATTTGGAGTGTCGTTTCCAGAGCAGCCGACTAACGCAGAGATTACTGAAAGTTTGCAACAGACTCAAGATGTATTAAAAGAAAAACATTTAGAAGATTTGTTGGAACTGCCGGAGATGAAAGACCTCCGAGGTCTGGCAGTGATCCGAATTTTAGCGACTGTAACAGCAGCAGTCTATCAAGCGGTTCCAGCATTACTGCCGTTAATTGTGTGCAAGCAGGTTAGATTATCGGTTGTTTATGGTAATGCTGCGGTATCAGCACAGGCTTATGCTTGGTATGGAGTAATTTTGTGCGGTATTGGAGAAATAGATTTAGGCGATCGCATTAGCGAACTGGCAATGGGACTACTATCACGCTTCGAGAGTAGAGAATTTAAAGCCAGCACGATTAACATGGTTTATCCCTTCGTAAAGCCCTGGAAACATCATATTCAAAATTCACTCGCTCCTTTGCTCGACGGATACCATAGCGGTCTGGAGATGGGTACTTTAGAATATGCTGCCTACTGTGCCTACAATTATTGTTCGCTGTCCTATTTTCTCGGAAAAGATTTGTCAATCTTAGAACCAGAGATGAAGGTTTACAGTCAGGCATTGGATCAACTTAAACAGGAAGTTGCTCACAATTATTTGAGAGTCTTTTACCAATCAGTTTTAAATTTATTGGGACAGAGTAAGTGTCCTTGGGAAATTAAAGGTGTGGTTTATGACGAAGAAATGATGTTGCCCAAGCATCAGCAGGCTAACGATCTCTATGCAATGGGAACACTGTATATCAATAAACTAATTCTTTGTTACTTGTTCAATGAGTGGGAACAAGCAATGAAAGTGGCAGTTGATGCCAAACAATATTTGCATGGTGTATCCGGCTGTTTCATGATTCCGGTGTTTCACTTTTACGATTCATTGACTCATTTGGCGGTGTTACCCAACGCCCAAGGTAAGGAATCACTGCCCCAGGAAGTTGTTAGCAACCAGAAGAAGCTCAAAGAATGGGCAAACCACGCCCCTACAAACCATTTACACAAATTTTATTTGGTGGAAGCAGAGCAGTATCGGGTGTTGGGACAGATGTATGAAGCTATGGATTACTACGATCGCGCGATCGCATCCGCTAAAGCAAATGCATATATTCAAGAAGAAGCTCTCAGCAATGAACTAGCAGGGAAATTTTACCTCAACTGGGGCAAAGAAAAACTTGCCCAAGCATATATGCAAGAAGCGTACTACTGCTATGCCCGTTGGGGAGCTAAAGCCAAAATCACCGACTTGGAACAGCGCTATCCTCAGCTTTTGACCGCAATTGTGCAACACCCGCAACCATTACTTAGTCCATCTAACACAATTTTTGCCCCATCTTTTAATTCTACTCAAACCTCTAGCTCAAGCAATATTACAGAATTGCTCGACCTGACAACCGTTCTCAAAGCCTCTCAAACTCTTTCTAGTGAAATTGAATTAGAAAAACTCCTAATGATGCTGCTTCAGATAGTGATTGAAAATGCTGGGGCAGAAAAATGCGTGTTAATGCTGCTGCAAAGCGATCGCTTGGTGATTAAAGGGGCTATCACCGTTAATACTCAACCCATCATTCTGCAAAAAATTCCAGTGGAGGAAAGTCAGGATATTCCTTTGAGAGTGATTTATCACGTCAAACATTCCTTACAACCTTTGGTGTTGGCAGATGCCACTACTCATCCAGTCTTTGCCAGTGATAGTTACATTTTGAGCCAACAGCCAAAAAGTATATTATGTAGTCCAATTCTCTATCGGGGTGAATTCGCGGGTATCCTGTATTTGGAGAATAACTTGACGACAGGAGCATTTACTAGCGATCGCGTCGAACTGCTTAACCTGTTATGTACTCAAGCCGCCATTTCTCTAGAAAATGCCCGACTTTATGAGCAAGCACAACAAACACTGCTAGAACTGCGTGCCAGTGAAGCCCGCTTCCAAAAGGTGGCTGACAATATTCCAGGGATGGTATTCCAATTCTGTTTGGCTACCGATGGTTCTTTCTGGACACCCTACGTCAGTTCAGGTTGCTATGACTTGTATGAGGTTGATCCAAAGGCAGTCATGGCAGGGGTACATAACATTCACCTCATGGCGCATCCAGACGATTTCTCAACCCTGGGACAGTTAGTTGCTGATTCTGCCCGAATGTTAACGCCTTTTAGTCACGAGTGGCGAATTGTGACTCCTTCAGGCAAAACCAAATGGATTCAGTGTGTTTCTCGACCAGAACAGCAAGCTGATGGCTTGATTGTGTGGGATGGGGTGGTGATTGATATTAGCAATGTCTACGACGAGCTTCGTTTACGCAAACTGGCAGAGCAGCAACTACAAGAGAAAGAGGAGTTTCTGAGCAGCATCTACAACGGAGCCGAAATGAGCATTTTTGTTGTGGATGTGTCGGAAGATCGTCGCTTCTATTACGCTGGATGGAATGCTCTTTCGGAACGAGCGTGTGGAATTCGTAGTGCTGATGCCGTAGGCAAAACGCCCGCTGAAGTGCTTGAGGTAGCACAGGCTGAAATTATGCAACAACAGCTTACTGAGTGCGCTAGAACGGAAATGCCCGTTTATCATGAGCAGTGCCTAACCTTTAATGGGCAAGAAACTTGGTGGATGATCAATTTCAACCCACTCAAAAATAATGAGGGACGGATTTACCGGATTATTGGCACAAGCTTAGACATTAGCGATCGCAAACGTGCCGAAGCCCAATTAAACCAGCGCACAGTAGAATTAGAGCAAACTCTGCAAGAACTCCAGCACACCCAAACCCAGATGATCCAAGCTGAGAAAATGTCAGGATTGGGACAACTGGTGGCAGGTGTTGCCCATGAAATCAACAACCCAGTCAACTTTATCTTCGGCAATCTTAGCCATGCCAATGAATACACCAAAAATATTCTCAGACTCCTGAAACTTTATCAGAAACATTACCCAAACGCCCATTCTGAGATTCAAGAAGAAGCCGAAACGATGGACTTGGAGTTTTTAGTAGAAGACTTACCCAAACTTATTTATTCCATGCGAATTGGAGCAGAACGCATTCAAAAAATTGTTGTCTCTCTACGCACTTTCTCCCGCATGGATGAAGCCGAGATGAAAGAAGTCGATATTCATGACGGCATTGATAGTACAGTGATGATTCTGCAACATCGACTGAAAGCTAAACCTGATTCTCAAGGCATTGAGATTGTCAAAGCTTATGGGGAGTTACCGCTAGTCGAGTGCTATGCCGGACAACTCAATCAAGTGTTTATGAATCTTTTGAGCAATGCCATTGATGCCCTAGAAGAAGCGAACAATCAACACCAACTCTTAACTCCTACCATTACGATTTGCACTACCCTGGTAGAAAGAAAACAAGTTGCCATTAAAATCACAGATAACGGCCCTGGAATTCCTGCTGATCTCAAGCAAAAATTATTTGATCCATTCTTTACGACAAAACCTGTCGGTAAAGGCACAGGAATGGGACTTTCCATTAGTTATCAGATTGTGGCTGAAAAACACAAAGGCAAATTACAGTGCGTTTCCGAACTGGGGCAGGGAGCCACATTCATCATCATAATTCCAATTTGCCAATCTTAAGCCCCCACGAAATTTTCAAGTTGGTGGTGCAACAATTCCTGCGCCGGTCTGAATCCCCGACTGATAGCGTACTCTGTAAGAGTTGCAAGCTACGCTTTTAGCGTCTCGTAGAGAAGCGTTAGCGAGTCTTGTCTACGACACGCTACGCGAACGATAGCGGAGCGGTAGCAAGTCTGCGAGCGTCGCGTCTTTATTCTGACTCCTGAATTCTGACTCCTGAATTCTGACTTCTGAATTCTTCTTCAATCATCACTCAAAGTTTCAATCAACAAATCTACCTGCTGCTGTCGTTGCTGCAAAAAACTTTCACACTGGCGCAAATATTCAACAGCACTTGCAAATTGCTCAAATACCGCTTCCAACTCCAACTCACCCGCCTCGATGCGAGTAATAATTCCCTCTATTTCAGCAACCTTCGCCTCATAATTCCAACCTTCCTCAGAACTAGAAGCACTCTTACGTTTAACCATTAACCTCTCTGCGTCCTCTGCGCCTTTGCAGTTCGTTCACTTCTATAACCTTCACTTTAACCCCACCCTGCCCTAACTGGATTACTAATTCTTGCCCCACAGCCAACTCTGCCGCATCACGAGCGATCGCCCCATCTTCCCTTCTCACCACCGCATAACCACGCTGCAACACCGCTTTCGGGTCAAGACTAGCCAACTTTTGCCGCAATAATTCTAGATGTTGCGTTGCTTGCTGCGATCGCCCCGTCGTAATTTGCACTAAATGCTGACGCTTCCAAGCTAACTTTTCCACTTCCTGCTGCACTTGCCGATCTAAGCGCAAACGTCGCAAACGGTTTCGGAATCCTTGCAGTTTATTCTCAGCATTTTCCCTAAAGTCATGCACCGCTTCATGTAAAGCTACAACTCGCCCCCGATGCTCGGTATACAACTCTGAAAGTGCTGGCACAATCATTTCTGCCGCCGCAGTGGGTGTATGCACACAAGCATCTGCAACTAAATCTGCTAAAGATTCATCTCGTTGATGGCCGATACCAGTAATTACAGGAATGGAACAACTAGCCAGCGATCGCACCACTCGTTCATCATTAAAACAAGCCAACTCTTCCACTGCGCCGCCACCCCGCGATAAAATTAGCACTTCGGCGCGTCCATCTCTTTCCACCCGCTCAATTGCTTTCACGATAGATTCCGGTGCTTGCTCACCTTGTACTGTGGCGGGAGAAAATAAAACGTGTAAACCTGGATACCTTTGCTTGAGAGTTTTTTGAATATCACCCCAAGCAGCAGCCGTTGGTGAAGTGACGACAGCGATCGTTTGGGGGTGGATGGGGAGCGATCGCTTTCTTTGCGCGTCGAATAATCCCTCAGCCAGCAAACGATTTTTTAGTTGTTGATAGCGTAGCGCCTGTAAACCAACGCCAGCAGGTAGAGTTTGCCAAACTGATAACTGATACTCTCCCCGTTGCGGATACACGCGAATACTACCCAAAATGATTATCTGCTCACCAGGAACAGGCATTTGGGCGAGTTTTGGCAATTGGCTATTCCATACCACACACTTAATTCCGGCGGTGCGATCGGTATCTTGCAGTGTAAAAAATAACCCACTCCGATGGTGGTTAGCGCTGGAAACTTCGCCAGTTACCCAAACTTGACGCAATTGTTCATCTTGCTCTAACAGCAAGCGGATATAGTCAGTTAATCCAGATACCGAAAGCGCTGTATCGAGAATCAGAGAGTCGGGAAGGTCGAAAGTCATCAAAGATGCCTGAAAGCATTTGTGCTGGAGAGATTCTAGCATTTTAATGAAAACCAAAGCTTAACCCAGTAAACGCTTCAATCTTTTGTAGACATCATCATCATTGCGCCTACCGACTAAAATCACTTCTATTAAATTGCGATCGGGAACTCACCGTGTTTGTTACGGGCATCTGTGAGAGTGTAGGTCTGCATATAGGACTCATATTTGATTTCTGAAAAAACTCAGTACAACTAAGAAGCCTTCTTGACTGTTGCCTGTAGCAAGATTGCCTATTGCCTGTCTACGCAAATTCGTTTAGAAATCAAAGCGGATTCCTATAGCACTTTTGACTATTTTGGACATTTTGACTATATTTTAGTAAACAAATCTTCTCATTTCAATTCTGGCTTAAGAGTATTTGCTGCTCGTTTATGTAAATAGTTGAAAACCCTTGCTTACCCAGCCAAAAAAAGCTATCTCTGAATGCAAGTTGGTATCATTGTGCAAGACTACCCTAATCTGGTAGCGATCGAGTTACGATCTTGTCATACTCTTTTTTTGATTTGAGAAATCCTATTCCAGAATTTTCTGGTTAAAATAGTATATCTGTTCTACTCAAATTCCCAGAGCAACACTCCTTAAAACCATATATTTAGAGGCATTAGACGTAAGAATGGCTATCAACACCGATACTTCCGGCAAGCAAAAAGCACTGACTATGGTGCTCAACCAAATTGAGCGCAGCTTTGGTAAAGGAGCAATCATGCGCCTGGGCGATGCTACCCGGATGCGGGTGGAAACGATTTCCAGTGGAGCGCTTACTTTAGATTTAGCATTGGGTGGTGGTTTACCCAAGGGGCGAGTAATTGAAATTTATGGGCCGGAAAGTTCCGGTAAAACCACAGTAGCGCTACATGCACTCGCCGAAGTGCAAAGAAATGGCGGTATTGCTGCCTTTGTTGATGCAGAACACGCCCTTGATCCTACTTATGCTGCGGCATTGGGTGTAGATATTGACAATTTGCTGATTTCCCAACCTGACACTGGCGAATCAGCTTTGGAAATTGTTGATCAGCTTGTGCGCTCTGCTGCGGTTGATATTGTAGTCATTGACTCAGTAGCAGCACTGGTTCCTCGTGCTGAAATTGAAGGCGATATGGGTGACGCCCACGTTGGTCTGCAAGCACGGTTAATGAGCCAAGCTCTACGTAAGATTACTGGCAACATTGGTAAATCTGGCTGTACAGTAATTTTCATCAACCAGTTGCGGCAAAAAATCGGTGTTACTTACGGTAGCCCAGAAACTACTACTGGCGGTAACGCATTGAAATTTTATGCCTCGGTGCGCTTGGATATTCGTCGGATTCAAACCTTGAAAAAAGGTACAGATGAATATGGTAATCGGGTTAAAGTCAAAGTCGCCAAAAATAAAGTAGCGCCGCCTTTCAGAATAGCGGAATTTGACATTATTTTTGGTAAAGGTATTTCTACCTTGGGTTGTGTTGTTGACCTAGCAGAAGAAACTGGCATTATTATCCGCAAAGGAGCTTGGTATAGTTACAACGGCGATAATATCTCCCAAGGACGAGACAACGCCATTAAGTATCTAGAAGAAAAGCCGGAATTTGCTGAAGAAATTAAGAAACTGGTGCGGGAAAAGTTAGATAAAGGCGCTGTTGTTTCTGCTAACTCCGTAGCTAAAGCCAGTGAAGAAGATGAAGAGGATGAAGTTGATTTAGAGCCAGAAGAATAAGGAATGTGGATTTATTAATCTGCAACCGCTAATAGAAGGTGCGTTATGAAGAGAGCTAACGCACCTTATTTTTTCCAAAAATCAAGATTTGGGCATTAGATTCTTCCTCCCCTGCTTGCGAAAGCGATGGGATATTTTTTTAGTTTGAAGTCCCTAAGTGCTTGCCCACTGGAAAATGCCATTAGAAAAAGAGTCAATTAATTTTTCTAAAGCTTTAATTTCATTTGATTTCAAAGCTTTCGACTTTAACAAATTTTGTATTTGCTTTTCCAAATCTGGAGTTAGCTTTTTAGTTTGAATAATTTCTTGAATAAATGTATCCAGTGTTAAAGATTGATAAAGCTCGTGAACTTGAGCGGCAACTCCCTGAGTGCTAAAGCGGGACTGAACCCAATTTTGTGCAGCATTGCCATAGCTCTGTTTTAGGGTCGGATTTTTTAGCAGACTATGAATAGCGATCGCCAATGCCTTAGAATCACAGGGAGGAACTAAAAGTCCGGTTTCACCATGCACCACCGTATGCTGCAATCCTCCCACATTACTAGCAATTACAGGTGTTCCGGCTGCCATTGCTTCAATCGCAACTAAACCAAAAGGTTCGTAGTAACTCGGTACAACGCAGATATCCCCAGTGGCATAGTAAGTAGGTAAGAGCGCTTGAGAAATTCGTCCCGTAAAAACTGTAACTGCTTTCAATCCCAGTTCGTTCACCAAAGTTTGAATGCGTTGCTGTTCTTGGAAGTCTTCTCCATCTTCGCGGCTACCACCAACTAGATAGAGTTGAAATGAATCAGGCAAAGTGGCGCAGGCTTTTACTAGGGTTTCAACTCCCTTGCGGGGGTCAAAGCGTCCTACATACAAGATAATCTGAGAATCTGGAGCAATTCCCAACTGTTGGCGAGCAACTTCTCGATTTACAGAACCAAAGTGTTCAGTATTGATTCCGCACGGAATAACTTTAATACGTCCATGTTGCGAAATTAACTGACGTAAGTCTTCTACTTCTTGAGGGCTAGTGGATATGACATAATCTGCTTGTTCTAAAGTAGCCTTCTCCACACAATCACGAATTGCAGCAATCTGCGGCGGATTCTCCACATTGCGGTATTTAACTGCCCCTATAGAGTGATAGGTATGAACTTGAGGTAATCCCAATCGAGATTTAAGTTCCAATCCTACCCAACCAGAAAGCCAATAATTAGTGTGAATCAATGCATAGCTATGGCCTGTTCGGTTTTGAAAATTCAGCCAAGCTTCTACAAATTCCGGTAGATATTCAAATAAATTATTTCTAGAAATGAATTCTGCTGGCCCAGCATTTAGACGAATAGTGCGACATCCTGGTGCTAATTCCACAATTTCTTCTTGATTGAGGTGTTCGCGTCGGGTAAACATATCAACCTGACAGCCGCGTTTTGCTAATGCTAACCCCAATTCTCGCACGTAGACATTTTGACCACCTGCCCCTTCTTTGCCAATTTCAGCTGTAGGGTCGCCATGAACTGAAATTAGCGCATATATGGGTTGAGAATTTGGGGGTTGAGAATTTTGGGGTTGAGAATTTGGCGCTTCTGGAGCAGAATTTTCTAGAGATTTAACTAAATTTAAAGAGGCAAGAGTATTCATAATTAAAATTTCCTTGTAAAGGACACAAAATTTCACAAATGAGATACTTGTAGTAAAGATTCTAATTTTAAAAGTTACCTATCATCCAAATAAACGTGTAAAAACCTTCTAGGAAATATAAACTTCCCAACGTAGTTTTGTTCTGATATATTACGCTTGAAAAGTTGAAAGATCGGTTAGTAATGGGGGAAAATCGGTGATTAGAAAAGTAATGTTATCTAAATAAATCTCTATATTAGGACTAATATTTTATTTTTTAAATCCACTTAGAGTATGTTAGCGATAGGAGAATGCAGCATCCTAAAGTTGTGGTGTGTTAGCCCCGGATTTCTCACTCATAGTGTGGAAGGTGTGTGAGGTTTGTTGCTTTTTTCTATCTCCCCACAATCCTTGGATTTCTCACTTGTGATAAATCCAGGTTAGCAGAGGTCAAAATTAAAATTCTCCAAGTCAATAATTAAATCGATTTGGAGAACTGGTAGTGTAATGAGGTTAATTTCAGTAATTTAATTGCAGTTTAACAATCAATTGTGGAGATAATGGGCAAATATAAGGTAGAAATCGGTTAGTTTTCTAAAGCTGCTTTAAGCGATAGCCCAATCCATGAACTGTCTCAATAAAATCATCGGCAGCACCTACGTCTTTAAGTTTATACCGTAAACTCTTAATGTGAGACTTAACAGTTTCTTCGCTGGGTGGATCATCCAGTGACCAAATACGCTCAATAATTCCGGCTCGACTTAGCACCCGCCGACCGCTCGAAACCATTAATTCTAAAAGAGCAAATTCTTTGGGTGTTAGGTGTAAGGACTGGCCAGCATAGGTGACTTCATAAGTGCTAGGATTTAAACGCAGATTACCCCAACCAAAGTCTAGGAAAGATGTGGTGGCATTATTACGGCGCAACAGTGCGCGAACACGAGCCATTAACTCTGACATTTCAAAAGGTTTGACCATATAATCATCTGCCCCAGCATCCAACCCGGTAATTTTGTCACCAAGGGTATCGCGTGCTGTTAACATGAGTACAGGTATTGTGCGATTGCGCGACATGCTCCGCTCCCCAATAGGCGATCGCAAGCGTTGACAAAAACTCACACCATCTAACTTGGGTAAGGTAATATCTAGCACCACTAAATCATATTCCAAGACTTTGATGCAATCCCACGCTTGTTCTCCATCTTGAGCCACATCTACCACATATTGACGATCAATTAGGGCTTCCATCAGCATTTCTGCTAGCTGTACATCATCTTCAACTACCAAAATCCGCATTGTTAGAATATTTGTGAATTAAAAACTAGGATGAATCCCAATATCTAACCTTAATACTTTAATACTTTCAATTTGATTTAGGACGAGGAAATATTTGAAGAAGAATTCAGAAGCCGGAATTCAGGAGCGGAGCCGGAGACGTTTCCGTTAGCTCCGGTCAGAATCCCCCACAAGAGTGATTCTGACCCGCCACTCATTGTAGACTACCAAATTTTCAATTTGGTGGGGGTCTTAAACCCATTTATTCATCCTGAATTCTGGCTCCTGACTCCTGAATTCTGTTTGATAAAATTAAAATTCTCCAAACAAATAATTAAATTTATTTGGAGACATTTTAGTGCAAGGAGATTGATTTTATATAAAATTTTAACAACTAGTTGTGGAGATAAAAGGCAAAAATCGGGTAGAAATCGGTTAGTAATAAAAGTAATTCTGAACTAGTACAGCACGGCGGAAATAAACCACCCATTCCCAATCAACAAAACCCTTACGCTGTCTTGATTTTTAATTTTTAATTCCGCCTTGCGGTACTAGGCTTCTGTTGGAAAATATTTACTTTGATATAAGCTCTTGGCTAAGATGTGGACTCTGAACGATTAATTGATTGTTTCTATGAAATGGTCGCTGGAAAGAAAATGGATTGCCTCTGGTTTTGGCTTGTGTTTATTATTAATGGGTACAGCTAGTCTTATTTCTTACCAAAATGCTACTCAGTTAATTGCAAGTAGCAATCAAGTGAAGGATACGCATGAGGTAATGAAAAATATTATCGACATTTTTGCTACACTAACCGATGCAGAAGCAGGACGTAGGGGTTATATCCTATATGGAGAGCAATCAGAACTAAAACGTTACTATCAGGCAATGCAAAGCCTAGATACTAAAGTCCAAAAGTTGCAGCAACAAATTGCTGATGACTCCTCTCAACAGCAGCAACTAACGAAGCTAAAATTCTTCATTACTCAAAGAGTTGAGTTATCTAAACAGTCAATTAATCTCAAAGAAACAGGTAAATCAAGCTTTGCTATTCAAGCACCTCTAATTATTCAAGGCAATCAAAACCGGAATCAAATCCGTGAAATACTTACCCAAATGCAAGCTAGGGAGGAACAGTTATTGCAAATTTCGGTCAGAGATTCTCAAGATAATATCCGCAACCGGATGTTGATTGAATTCCTCGGTACTTTCTTGAGTTTTGCTATTTTACTAGGGGTTTATGCCTTGCTTTATCAACAATTAGTTAAGCGCCAGCAAGCAGAAACTATTCAAAAAACTCTAGCTCAAGAAAAAGAACTTAGTGAATTGAAATTGCGCTTTTTTTCAATGGTATCCCATGAATTTCGTACACCATTGAGTATTATCTTAGGGTCTGCTCAACTATTGGCTCAAAGTAATCAGCAGTGGACAGAAGAGAAGAAACTTAAAAATCTGTATCGCATTCAATCTTCAGCTAGGTCAATGAACCAGTTACTAACCGATATTTTAACTTTGACTAGGGCAGAAGCTGGTAAATTGGAATTTAATCCAGAACTGATGGATTTGGAAGCATTTTGCATTAATTTAATAGAAGACCTCCAATTTTGTAATCAACAACAGCATACTATTAAATTTATCAGTCAAGGTAACTGTACTCATGCCAAATTAGATGAAAATATACTGTATTCGATTTTGACTAATTTACTCTCAAATGCAATGAAATATTCACCTCCAGAGGGAAATATTTTTTTAATTCTTAGTTGTGAACCACACACAATAATTTTCCAAGTCAAAGATAATGGGATAGGAATTCCTTCAGAATTTCATCAGCATTTGTTTGAGCCTTTTCATCGTGCTAATAATGTAGGCAAGATTGTTGGTAGTGGACTAGGATTGGCTGTGGTGAAAAAATGTTTAGAAATACATCATGGAGAAATTTATGTAGATACTGAGATAGGAGGTGGAACAAGTTTCACGATAAAATTTCCCCAACAGGGAACAGTAATAGTCAAGAATAAATTAAGCAGCCATAATTAATGAAAATATCTTGCTCATGAACTAGTTTCGGATGGCAGTCCTGAATCAATATAGGAATCCGGTTTGATTTTTGAACTTACTTGCGTTGGCGAAAAATAGGCTTTTTGAGTTGTACGTTGTTTTTTAAAAAATCAGTACAACTAAGAAGCCTTCTTGACTGTTGCCTATTGCCTATTGCCTATTGCCTGCCTACGCAAATTATTTCAGAAATCAAAGCGGATTCCTATAGTATGCTACGGGCTAGGAAATAAGACAGAATATTTTGATAGGTAAGAAAGTTTAAGTTGCACATCTGGTAAATTAATTTTAACAATCGATTCAGGAAAAATTATGGCACTATATCTGGATTCAGCGATCGCATCGGAAGCTGAAGTTGTTAAACTTTGGGGATGGGTGAAAGGTATTACCACAAATCCCACGCTGTTGTCTCAAAGCGATACTCCACCAGAAACCACGCTGAAAAAATTGGTTCGCTTGACGAATGGCCCGTTATACTATCAACTTATGGCATCTGATAAAGCTGGGATGCTAGCTGAAGGTAAAAAAGCTTTCGAGATTATTGGTTCACAAACAATTTTGAAGATTCCCGCAACACCGTTAGGTTTTGAAGTGGTGGCGAGTCTATCACCAGAAATTACCTGTTCAGTGACAGCGATTTACAGTGCAGCACAGGCAGCAGTAGCACGGGAAGCAGGAGCTAAAATTGCCATAGCTTATGTAAATCGAGCTACTCGGTTATTGGGTGATGGTATTGCTTTGGTGCGGGATATGGCTAGCGTACTCAAAGGCAGTGATACGGAAATCTTGGCAGCTAGTATCAAATCTCCTGAAGAAGCAGCAGCGTCATTGCAAGCCGGGGCGCATCATTTGACTTTACCACTGGCAATGTTGCAAGCGATCGCAACTCATGAATTTTCACAAAAAACTGTTGAAGAATTCGCTAAAGGAGGCATCGGTTTAAGTAATTCGTAAGTTGGGCATGATAATGTTCACTCTAAAATCTGAATAATCCATTAGGCAAATTTAGGTTAATTTACTCAGTGGTGTTGCTAAACCGTCAATGCTGACGAGATTTTTCTGCTGTTGATATTCTCTAACTCCGTCTTCGCCTTTTTTATTAGCCCAGTTTACTAGAGTCTGGCGCTGACCTCGATATTCATAGAGTGGTACACCAAAACCACAGGATATTTGTATTTTTTCAATATCAGCAACGATAATTTGACGAGTTCCAGGTATCGGCAAAAACTGAGAGTAAAGAGAGTTCCAGTCTGGAGAATTCGGTAGAATCGTGCTTCCTTGACCGTAAAGACGCAGGATACAGGGAGGTTCCTCAAAGGCGCAAAACATAAAGGTTATCCGCCCATTTTCTTCCAAATGGGCGGATGTTTCGTTAGCATTACCTGTGAGGTCTACGTAACCTACTCGGTTGGGAGAGAAAATGCGAAAGCAATCCAGACCTTTAGGAGACAGGTTAATATGGCCCGTAGGACTCAAAGGTGCAGAGCCAACAAAGAAAAGGTGTTGGGCAGCAATAAAGGCTTGCATTTCCTCAGTAATACAGTCAAAAACTTTAGACATAGACTGTCTGATTTATATTTGCAAATTTCCTATCTTCTCAGCCTATGTCTTAGCTCAGAATCTAGCAAGGCCTAATTGCCGATGTCTGATGACAAGGGGCTTATTGGAGGGGAGTGGGGAGTAGAGAAAAGTGTTACCGTCTGATGTATCGACTAGCCATTTGGATGGCATCAGCAATATCGACATCACCATCACCGTCAGCATCTAAGAAGGAATTCAGTACAGAATTTCCGCCAGCTTGGGGATTTTGAGCATTAGCACCTGATTGCAAAAAATTCAGTACCAAAGGTACGGCTAAAGGTAGCAATTGTTGAACTATCCCCGCATCTAACCCAGTGCGTTGGGCAGCAATCTGAGCTACCTGTTGTTGTATCTGAGGAGAAAATAGCGAGTTGACGGCTTGGGGGTTAGGAGAAGTCCCAGCATATTGATTCACTATACTTTGTGCGGCTTCATTCCCATCTGTGGCTTGCTTTTGTTGTAAAGCAGAACGCACTTGACCACCCACAATTGACAAAACTGATTGGATGGTAGATGGGTCTGCACCTGTACGATCGCTCAACTGCTGTACAGTGTTAACAATACTTCCCAACTGACCTAAACTGCCCTGTTGATTGGGATTAGCGACGGCACCAAGAATTTGATCGAAAAGTCCCATAAGTTTGTTTTTTCCTTTGTTCTCAAAAAGCTATGCCAAAACTAGCTTCGAGTCTTTATGTATAGGCAGACTTGCGTCAGTATTCTAAAACATTAAGACACGCAAGCTTCATAATGAACGAATAAAATTTTGAAAGCTACTAGCTTAAGGATGAGAAATTGGTAAAGCCAACGCAAATTCTGTTCCTTGATTTAGCTCAGATTTGCAAGTAATTTTACCTTGATGTTTTTCTACCACAATCTGATATGCGATCGCTAGCCCCAAACCTGTACCAATACCGCGTGGTTTGGTTGTAAAAAATGTTTCAAATATCTTTTGCTGATTTTCTGGTGAAATACCAGGGCCATTATCGACAATTCGCACGATCGCTAAATCATTCTGCCAACATTCTGTGATAATGGTAACTTCGGGTAAAAATTCGGGATTTTCAGCCAATTTTTCCTCTAATGCATCGATGGCATTGCTGAGAAGATTCATAAATACCTGATAAAGTAAACCTGTATAGCCTGGAATCGGTGGAATCTCTCCATAATTGCGAACAAGGCTAATCCCATTTTTCAGGCGATTGTTCAGAATCAACAGTGTACTATCTAGACAAGCGTGTAGCTCTACTAACTGCACTTCCCCGTCATCTAAACGAGAGAAATCTTTCAAACTCCGCACAATTTCTCGCGTGCGGTCAGCGCCAACTGTCATTGAGTTGAAGAGTTTTGGCAAATCTGCTTCCAAAAATTCCAAATCAATTTCTTCTGCTAATGTTTCCACCGCAGGGGAAGGGTGAGGAACTTCGGCTTTGTATGTTTGCAGTAGCGCTAATAGATCCTCAGTATAGGTTTTCGCGTGTACGAGGTTTCCAGAAATGAAATTTATTGGATTATTAATTTCGTGGGCGACACCAGCCAGCATCCTTCCTAAACTAGACATTTTCTCACTTTGAATGAGTCGGATTTGGGATTCGGCTTGTTGTTCTTCTAAAAGGTGCTTCACCTGTTGAATAAGTTGATTGAGGGAGCTAGTTAACGCTCCGACTTCATCTTGTGTAATTACAGGTGCTTGCAAGTCAAAATTAGCTTCTTGAGTAACTCTTTGGGCAATATTCGTCACCGCGTTAATGGGATAGGCGATGATTTTACTTGTGTAGAAAGCCAGGATGGCTGCGATCGCCACTGACACCAGCATACTAACAATAATAATCTGAGCTTGGATTAGCGCAGCCTTTTCTTGAGCTAAATGAGCCTCCTCTTGCCGTTTTTGAAGCGTTTTGGCAAAGTCGGTTAACTCATTGGCAAATTGATAAAACTTGAGAGCATCCTGACTTTGACTGAATTTCGAGATTAATTGCTGTGCTTTTGTAGCTCCCGATGGCTGTGAACTTAATGGCAAAATTTGCCGAATTAGTAACCTGAATTGTTCAAAATATCCGGCTATCGTGCTGTTATGCTTTTTGAACAGAGTTTGTAAATCTCTTTGCGAAATAGTTTGACTAAATTCCTGCACTTGAGCAAGCAAGGTTTCGGTATCCGCTACATCGCTTTTGAAATCAGCAATTCCCCTTTGCAAAGATTGCGGCTGCTGCAAAAAAGGCAGTATTTCTTGTTGGCGAATCTGTATTTCCAACAGTTCGCCTTGCAAACTACTTAACAAGCTTCCTTCTTCATCAACCACGATCATTTGTTGTTTAGCTTGCTGGAAATAGCGATCGCCTATTACCAACCCCGCTGTTGTTCCCAAAACTGCAATTCCCAAAGCCAAACCGTAGCCATAAAAAATTTTTTGCCGAATACTAAGCTGGTGAAATCCTTGTTTTACCCAGTTTAAGTATCTTAATTTAGGTGTCGCAATCATGGTACAACTCGCTGTTGAATTTTTTTAGTAGGTGTTTTTTCATCAAAAACAAGAAATCCAGCCGCAAGTGAGTAAGAACACATTTGATCCAAAATGCGCTCTTAGTTTATCAAAAGTTGCTTTTTTCTACCCTAGCGAAAAATACTGAAATTATGAAGATTAGAAGTCGCGGCTATACAGACAAAACCCGCCTGTGCGGGTTAAAAACCTTCAGTTCTCGAATGTATTGCCAAAAACATCAAATTCCATGACTTTTACCAATTACCCAATTCCGCCGGAAAAACCGAGCTAAAGCTGATTCTTCTAAGGATAGATAAATTGGGCGTCCGTGGGGACAGGTGCGGGGGTTGCGAGTGCGTTGCCAATTATCTAAAAGTGTCTGCATTTCTTGTTGATTCATTGGTGTACCGTTACGAATAGCACTGCGACAGGCGACGGCTACTTGGGCTGTTTGTAAGTCGCCTCCCCAACTAAGTTCTAAAATTGCTTCTGCACAGTCGTCTCGCTGCTGCAAAGGGGCGGGGATATTACGAACTGCCCAAAGTTGTTCGCCAAAGGGTTCTATTTCTAAACCGATTCGTTGTAGTTGCGATACTTGCGCTGGCGATAATTGATAAAGAATTATTGGCGGTTCGACGGGTACAAGTTGCCAATCATCGCATAATTGCTCATATAAAACTCGCTCATGGGCAATGTGCTGTTCTATTAACCACATCCCACCTGAATGTTCCGCCACAATGTAAGTATTGCTAACTTGAGCGACAGCTTTTAAGGAGTTAGGAGTTGAGAGTGAGGAGTTAGGAGTTTTGGGATTTTCGTTAGGATTTTGAGGATTGAAATTGTAGCCGCCTTTGGCTTCTGCGGCTTTGAGTAATTTACTAACTCGTGTTGTGTGAACAGCTTCTTTAAGATTGTTAGAAGAGATGCTGAGTGCTTGGTTAATTGCTTGGGTAATTTGCTCTTGCCAATAAATGATTTCATTGAGATAAATCTCTGTTTTTGCTGGATTGCGATTCCAGTTAATTTGATTGGGGGAAATGGCAAGATGTAGAAAACAAATTGGATAGCGATCGCGTGGTAATGTTCTGTGAAATGCTGATAATATGGTTTGCTCTAGTTCCGGCGTCTTCACCATCCTGCCGTTGATAGCTACACGTACCCAATCTGGACGATGACGATGAATGCGATCGGGTAATCCTACCACTAAATTTAGTGCTGAGTGGGGAGAGACGCGATGAATCGCGTCTGTACAAGAGTCTGAAGTAGAGACGCGATTCATCGCGTCTTCTGTATAGGAGTTTGGAGGGTTGGGTATTTCGAGTTTTAGTTCTTGCAAGTCACCTTGTCGCACTTGCGGTAAAATCTGCGGTAGCAGCTGCCCAGTTGTGATAGCGGGACAAATGGTGAACCATTGACGGTCATTTTGCCAAATCTGCCAGGTGATTTGGGGATGACACATAGCGATTTGTTGAATTGTGGCTTGCACGGCTTTCATTTGCTGTGCTGTTGTGGGTAATCCCTGACGACGAGATGAGCAATTACCGAAAAGATTGGAAACTGTAACCACTGTACCAGGTGCGATCGCAGTTACTTCAACTTCCACAACTTCCCCGGCGTCACCGTAAACCATCCGCCATCCTAATTTTCCACCTACAGGACGACTCAAAATTTCCAAATCTGCCAGAGTCGCCAAACTATGCAACGCCTCACCCCGAAACCCTAAACTGTTAATTTTCCACAAATCGGCACTAGATCGAATTTTACTGGTGCTGTGGGCTGTCGCTGCTTGTTGCAAATCATCTAGGTTCATTCCACAACCATTATCTGCAACACGAATTCGCCATTGCTGCGGCCATAGAGAAACGACAATTCGCGTTGCACCTGCGTCTAGGGAATTTTCTGCCAATTCCCGCACCACAGAAGCTAAAGAGTCGATTACCTCACCAGCTGTAATGATATATACGACTTCTGTTGGTAGAGCTTGAATAGTAGATGCCATAAATTATAGTTTATAGCTTCTAGGGGCACAGGGAGATAATGGGGGAAATTTATGAGAAATTTTTATTAATTGTCAACTAAACTCAATTAAAAGATGATTTTTGAGAATTTTCTGGTGAAGCCAAATCTTCCCTCCGTAAGACTTATAGCAAAAATCCAAATCAACAAAAAAGGAACCACAATTGAAGAAGAATTCAGAAGTCAGGAGTCACACAACTTTCTCTACAGCATCAGAAAAAATCAGGGATTGCAACATTAATTAACATGAAATCACCTTAATTTATGGATATTTCTATGTGATTGTTAATTAGTATCTCTCATAGCCAAAACTTTAGGTGGTTCAGGTTTCAGTAAACCGTTTAACAGGGATGCGGGACGTTGACTGTAGGGCCAAGCAAAAGCATGACGGAAAGCTGCATCTTGACAAGCTTGTAGTTGTTCAAAACTAATAATGTCGTAAGTCAAGAGATTTTCGTACTCAAAGGGTAGACGCACATTGTGCAATCCAGCATTATCAGTACAAATAGCGATATCAACCCCAGCATCAAAACAACGGTCAAAAACTAATTTTAGTTGACGTATATCCTGCAAAGTACCTGTTTTCAGGTAAGTTGTCGGACAAACTTCTAAACATTGTCCGCGTTTAGCTACATCATTAAGTAACTCTGGATACAATAGGGGAATTTGGATGCCGTGACCAATTCGCATTAAAAAGGGTAATAGTTCTGGATAACAACCTGCGGTGGTTTCATATAGATGTCCCGTTGTGTTGACACCCAGCGATCGCGCATAATCATATAAGCTAATCCATTCTTCTAAGCGATCGGCGTAATAGCTATCACCCCCCGCTACATCTACTGCACAGACATACTGCTTGTTTTGCGCCGCCAAATCAACAATCGCCTTGTTCACCTCATAAGGTAGACGTGTGTGCATACAGAGAATTTGGCTAGTAACAATCGGATGTTCTGGCTGGTGGCTGGCAAGTCCTACTACCTGCACAATTTCTGTCATCTTGTCAATTCTTTCAGATTGATTCAGATGCTCAGGTGTTCGTAGATAGGGAGTGTAACGCAGTTCCAGATAAGCCAAATTTTCAAAAATGTAAGCACCCCGCACCAAGCGATAAATAAAGTAAGGCAAAGTATCCACAGTTTGCACACTTTCTACCAAGGTGTGTAATTCTAGATACTCATCCAAGGTGTTGCGTGGGCGAGTATAAAAATCTTCAAAGTCTGAATAGTCAGCAAAGCGGGAAATCAACTCTGAAGAATGTCGCTCGAAATATCGCCATAAAACTCGTGGTACGACGGAGCCGCCCAGATGTCTATGTAATTCAGCATATAAAGCCATAGTGGTATTTTTGGGTAAAAATTTCAATAATTGTAACAAAAACATAGAAAGAAAAAATCTGTACTCGAAAAAATTTGGCTTCAGAGAAGTTCGAGCAGAGGTTTACACTATCTGGATTTTTCAACAGAGGCTCCAGCCTAAATGCTAGGTGAAGGTCGATATTTTTTCCTTATTTTCTGAAAATCCAGCATTTAATACTGTTTTGAGGATGAATAAACTTGACACTATCAAGATTAAATTGATACCATTGATGTCTTTAATTAATTTTTGTGTTACAATAAAACAACATTGCTATTGTTGAGCAAGTAAAATATAGCAATATATTTTTCCTTTAACTAAGCAAACTCCTGGCAAGGTTGGTATTAATTGAAAATTCAAGCGTTAGAAGTCAAGGCTGGCGATCGCATTATTGCTTACTGCAACAACAAAATGCAAACCTGCAAGGTAAAGCGCATTTTAGATCCCGGTCAAGCTAATATCACACTATCAGTATTCACCTCTGAGAATTATCGCGGATGCTCAGTTTCATCTATAGTCCGCTTTCAAAGCAACGCCTTAGTTGATTTGGTAAGTTAAAAATCAAGTAAATATTCCATCTCAAAAATATTTCTAACTATTGTCCAGCCTCAAGCTGGACAAAACTTTTGTTAAAGGTAGGTTGAAAACCCTGGAGAAACAGCAACGTGGTTGCGTATTTTGTGCTTTATATCAGAGAATTTCTGTTTTGGTAACAGATTTTTTTAGCGGCTAGCGAGAATAGGGAATGAGAATAGGATTTATTGTGAGGTACAAGAACCCCGACTTTTCAAAAAAGTCGGGGTTCTGGGGATCTGATTGAGCAATGCTCGCTCTACAAAATTTAGAATAAGATGAGGTTTACTAATTATTTGGCAATGGAAGTTTTAAAACTTACAACTAAAATCGATGAATCAGGTTATTTAAATCTTAATATTCCAACGCAGTTAGCGGCGGTTGAAGTGGACATTGTAGTTGTTTTGAATCCAGTTTCGTCAGAGGAAAAGCAACCTAGTTATGATTTCTCTGATTTAGTCGGGAGATTAACTTGGCGGGGAGATGCGGTAGCAATGCAGAGAAATCTACGCGATGAGTGGTAATCGCTACGTGTTGGATACGAATGCGATAGTAGCTCTGCTTCAAGGAAGTTCTCAACTTATTCAATTACTTCAAGGTGCTGATTGGATTGGAGTTTCAGTTATTAGCCAAATTGAATTTCTCGCGTTTTCTGGGCTGAGTCAAGAGGATTACCAGCTTTTTGAGCAGTTTTTGCAACGAGTTGAGGTTGTCAATTTAGTGGCGAGTGATGCTGTTTTGATTAAGAAAATCATTGAAATTCGCCAACAATATCGGTTGAAACTACCAGATGCAATCATTGCAGCAATGGCGATCCAAAATTCAGCAAGTTTGGTGACTGCCGATCAAGAGTTTGCGAAGATAACAATTTTAACAGTAATTAATTGTTAGTCCCTACACAATAAGTAAAAAAGTCAAACAAAAATTCTGTAGCTTGAGCGCCGCAATGCTCAAGCGATAAGCAAAAGAAAGCTTTGGCTATTTTTTTCGATCTAAAAACGATGTCTACGATGAGCTATGCCTACGCACTACTAACATTTAGGCATAGTGCAGGCTAAAAGTCTTTTGAGTCCTTATGTCAACCCTAATTGAGATGATCTTACCCTGGCAAAGCGATGCCTACGGCGAGCTTATCTACCAGACGTTGCGCGTAGCTTGCTTCCACGGAGTGGTACGCTAACGCATTACTAAGATCACCTTCCAATTGATGGCTTTTGTTAATTCTTTTTCACATCACGAGCCATGTTGAGGTAGTAGTCGTCAATTTTGGCATTAGAACGACGGCGGTTAGTGGTAGGAATTTTAGCAGTGTTATCCCGATTCGTTTCAATTGGCTCTTTTGCAGAAGCTTGTTTTATACCTTGCACTTCATCAGATTCCAAGAAATAACCAGAACTACTAAATCCGAAAAGCTTGGCAAAAAAACCAAATAAATTTCCTACGGAATTGGAAACACTTTTGAATAGAATACCAAACAAGCCTTGAAGACGAAGGAACAAGTTCCGAACAGTTTGAGTTAAACGAAACATAACAGCACCCTCT
Organism: Nostoc sp. CALU 546; assembly: GCF_048836525.1. NCBI lineage: Bacteria > Bacillati > Cyanobacteriota > Cyanophyceae > Nostocales > Nostocaceae > Nostoc > Nostoc sp. CALU 546. Next base: position 31,605 of record NZ_JAWJTF010000065.1, on the reverse strand, counting down.
ATGATTGCCTATTATCATTGTGACTTAATTCCAATAGGAGCGAATGGTGCTATGCAAAAAATCTACCAGGCGTAGGCATGAGAGCAACGAGAACTTCTTACAGGTTACATTTGCAACATTTCTATTTGGCACTACTAACTCTATAACTGCGTCAACCATATTGCAGCTAAATTACTGTATCAGTTTTCCTGGTGCAGCAATTTAACCTTGATATGGAATTAAATATAACCAATAAACCTTATTTAGTCAGTAGACGTAATGACAACTCAGTTCTGGGGAAAAACCATAGAAATCAATGCTACTCTAACTAACTTACTATTTAAGCCTATGCGTAGAGGTTTACTCCTATGTCGCAGCAAGCTACGCAAAGCGTCTGGTAGAGTGCCTTTCGTTCGTCAAGGTTGGTGGCTTTTAAGGAAGCGTCTGTTGCCATTATTATGTCTGATATCATTTCTTGCGGTATTGCTACTCAATACTTTTGCTCCTGCTATTGCCCAACTACCTCCTCAACCTCGTCAAGAAATTCGGGGGGTGTGGCTGAGTGGTAACGATTTTAGCGTTTTCCGAAATCGCTCAAAGGTGCAAGCAGCTATGAGCCAACTGCGGCAGTTAAACTTTAACACCGTTTATCCAGTCGTGTGGAACGATGGCTATACACATTACCCCAGCGCCATCATGCAAAAAAAGGGTATTCCCTTCTTCTTCAAGGGGACAGATGGACAAGATGTGATTGCAGACATTATCAGCCAAGCCCGCAGAGAAGGTCTACTAGCAATACCCTGGTTTGAATTTGGTTTCATGGTTCCCCTAACTTCGGAACTTGCATCTCAGCATCCAGATTGGCTGACACAAAAACGGGATGGGACTCAAACTTCAATTAGTGCTGCGGGTGAAGTCGCGTGGTTGAATCCGTTTCACCCCGAAGTGCAAAAGCTTATCACCGAACTCGTGATGGAAGTTATTACTCAATACGATGCTGATGGCGTTCAATTTGACGACCACATGAGTTTACCTGTGGATTTTGGTTACGATAAATACACAATTAATTTATATACTCAAGAAACTGGCAATCCTCCTCCACCTAATCCCCAAGCCCAAGCATGGATAAAATGGCGGGCAGATAAAATTACTGCATTCATGGTACACCTCCACCAAACCGTGAAAGCCCGAAAACCGAATGCTATCTTCGCAGTTTCTCCCAATTACTATGATTTTGCTTACAAGCTGCAACTGCAAGACTGGCTGAACTGGGTACGGTTGGGTATTGTGGATGAGTTGGTCATGCAGGTATACCGTAATGATTTAGAAAGTTTTATCGCTCAAATTAATCGCCCAGAAATTTTAGAAACCCAAAAAGTCATCCCAACTGGTATCGGTATTATGGCTGGGTTACGAAATCGTCCAGTTTCCATGCCACAAATCCAATCCCAGGTACAAGCAGCGCAAGAACGCGGTTTAGGTAGCGGCTTTTTCTACTACGAAAGCCTTTGGGATATCGCCCCGGAACCAGCAGCGCAACGCCAGTCAGCATTTGCGGCTCTTTTCCCAAAACCAGCGTTGCGCGATATCTCTCAAAATACACCCCGAAAACCAACTTTTGATACCATATCCCTACCTTTATATCCAAAACCTTCCCTTGGCCAACGTGTTCGCGGCTATTTTCTAGAAATGGCGATCGCAAATGGTCAACCAAAGCGTATCTTATTAGATACAGGGTCAGCAGGGCTGCGAGTTCCCAAAGAGTTTTTAGGTAATGCTCCAATCCGCAGAACGGGAGAAAATATCAAGGAAGTATTAAGTGATGGTACTATCCTAGAGGGAGAATTAGTTTATACTAATGTCCGATTTGGTTTGCTTCCCGCCGCAGAACCCGTTCCGGTACAGATTGTTACTAGCCGCCAATGTATTGCCCAAAAGCCTAATTGTTCAGCAAAGAGTGGTGCGCCATTTTCCGGTATTATCGGTGTCAACTATTTTGAAAAGTCACTTCTCTATAATCCGTTGAGAAAATTACCAGGCAATCTGAGTAACGGATTTATAGTGATGGGAAATAATGGTAGTAACAACAATGGCAGCCTAATTCTCGGTTTGACTGCCAATAATCAAGCAGGTTTCAAAATGGCTCCTTGGAGTAAACAAAGTGAAATTAATGGTGTACCCGGTAACAGATGGGACTCTCAACTGAGTAAAGTTTGTTTAACTCTTGCTGGGAGTTCTGCTAAAAATTCTTGTAATGGCAAAATGATCACTGATACTGGAACCATTAATGGTTTGACTGAATTTAAGTCAGCTTCTACAGCAGGTAAACTCAAACCAGGAGTGTTACGTTCAGCAAATGCTCTGAAAGTAGGAATTAATAGCATTTTTGATTACAGCTTGGCACCAGGAACCCGCGACGGATTTAATCGCTGGAATTTGAGTATCTCGCCGCAGTCAGAACTTCCTATATTTGTAAATACTGGCATCGCATTTTTTGATAAATATGATGTCCTCTTTGACCAAGTTAATGGAAGACAGGGTTTTCGCAGTCGGCGGTAAGAGGAAAGTAAACCCGCATTTCTCACTCTTCTCAAGGCGTTTGATGGAGGAGAAGAGAAGTAATGAGTAATGAGTAATGAGTAATGAGTAATGAGTAAAAACTTCTTACTTCTTACTTCTTACTCATTACTTATTACTTCTCCCCTGCACAAGCGCAGACTTTAATAGGTGTGGTGAGAAATCCGGGTAAAGACTTCCTCTCTCAGATAGCCTTCAAAACTAATTTTCCTGAACCAGCAAAACTGATTTCACGGGACGCTTGATAGGATTTCCTTCCAAATCAACCTTCCCGTAAAAGGTTTTGCCCTTGTAATAAAGTGAAGACGAACTCCCGCCATCCAGATTCATCGCTTGATCAGCACCAAGAGTTTTCATAAAATCAGCTAATGCTGGTAAGGATATCCCAGAGTTAGCAGGAGTCGAGGGTTTTTGAGCCACCATAACTAAAATAACGCTGCCATCACGGGTTATACCCACAGCAGTCCTGGCATTGGGTTGGTTACTGCCAAGTGCATCTCGTTTATTGGCATTATCCACAAAGCCCTCTTTTACTGACGTGAGTTCTGGTAATAGACCTGGGCCAGCACCGATAGCATCGACTAACTGACAACCTGCTGGTGGTGACCGACTATGTAGGGCAATGGAATAGCGGATAGTTTGCCCACATAAGTAGCGGCGGAATTCTGCACGATTGAATATTTGACTCAGGTAAGGTTTTAAGTTGGGATTGTTCACCAGTCGCTCATTTTCCTTGGGGTCAGCTACCAACTTCCCTTGTAGGCTGACATAGGATGTAGATTTTTGGTTAACTGGGTCAAAAAAGCCTGCGTTCAAAATAGCTACGGCTCGATGCTTCTGGGCAAATTCCTCTACAGTGGCTACCTTCTGTGATAGTGCAGGAGTCACCAAAAATCTGCTATTCGCTGGAATTAACAAAATGTGAGCGATGCTTTGGGGCAAAGTGCGCTCGAAGTAGCGAATAGTTTTTGGTGGTGAAGATGCAACAGTCAGTATTGACGGTGTTGAAGAACGCAAATTAAACCACAACACCATTGTCAAACTAATTAATATCAAAGCCAGTAGTTTGATTTTTCTCACATTTAAATCCACTGCGTTAATTAGCTTATCAAGTTTGGTTTCATTTATCTTGCTAGTTTCTTACAATATTAGGTTAATTTTATACATAACCGTAAAGGAGTGGTACAATGACAGCGACATTTAATCTTACATAAAAGTTTAGATTGCCGCAGCACTAGAGTTATTAAATACACCAAAATTTCCTAATACACAAAATAAAAAGTTAAAAATAACACTTAAAGCAATCATGTTTAACTGAAAATTATGCAATGAGAGGATATTAGGGGAAGATGCTTTAAATAAATCATTAGCATTTAAAAAAACTTAAATAGTTTCTAAGTAGTTCCGAAACTAGATGTAGCAATGATGTCAAGATGAAGAATTTTTATCTGATGTGTGTAATTCTATGGTAAAGCGATCGCTCCAAGCATCACTCCCTGGGATTGAACAAGCTAAAAAAGCGTTTGCTCATAAGGGGTGGACACAAGACAACTTGGCTTTTGAAGTTAACTTAAAGACTCGCCAACCAATTTGGCGATTTTTTACTGGGCGTCCAGTTGAGCGTCATATCTTTATAGAAATTTGTTCTGTGTTGTCGTTGAATTGGCGGGAGATTGCGGATAATCCTCCAGAAGAATTAAGCGAATCAAAAGAACTTGGTGCTGCTGAATTTTTAGATATTGATGCTCTAGTACAATTTGTGCGATCGCAACGCTTCGACAAAATTCAAGACCAGTGCGGCACTTTGCAGTTATTAGATGTTACTCGCCCGGTTATACTAGACGATATTTACATCGATGTCAACATTTTGGAGGAGATTGCTAGCCTTCAATGGTTAGAGTTTGCTGATTTGCAAAAGTTTACATCAAAAGAATTCGATCGCTTTGGTTTAGGTGAAGTATCCCAGACACAAATGGCGGGAATCGCAGCAGTTCAAACTTATTCAAAGCTGCGGGTGTTGGGTAAACCGGGAGCAGGTAAAACCACTTTTTTACAACATCTGGCAATTCAATGCAACCGAGGGAGATTTGCTGCAAATCGGGTTCCTATTTTTGTCACCTTAAGAGATTTTGCCGACGAAACGAGAGTTGCAGGAGAGTTCAATTTACTCAATTATATTTGCAAGGAATTCCTCACCTGTGGAATTTCAGATCCATCTGTGCCGGAAACTTTGTTGTTGGAGGGCAGAGTGTTGCTATTGCTGGATGGATTAGATGAAGTACTCCATCAAGAAAGCATTGGTGTCGTCAATGAGATTCGCAGACTATCTGAAAAATATCAAAAGAATATGTTTGTCGTCACCTGCCGCACGGCAGCTAAAGCTTTCAACATCAGACGCTTTACAGATGTTGAAATTGCCCCTTTTAGTCAAGATCAAATTGTTGCTTTTGCTCAGAAGTGGTTTACAGCAGTTACGAAAACGAACATCCAGGATAAACAAGAACAGGCATTTGAGTTTATTGAGAAACTAGATTTACCTGAAAATTTGCAATTTCGGAGACTTGCTGTCACTCCCTTGTTTTTGCATCTCGCCTGCTGGGTTTTTCATCACCAGAACAAATTCCCAACCCAAAAACCTGCATTTTATAAGCAATGTTTAGACCTCCTACTCGGCAAATGGGACAAAACTAAACCAATTGAGCGGGATGAAGTATACCAAGATTTTTCATTACCACAAAAACTTAAGTTGCTGAGTCAGGTTGCTAGCGCAACATTTGAGCAGGGTAATTACTTTTTTGAACAACGTATTGTTGAGCAACACATTAGCGATTATATCGGTGATTTGCCGAATGCTTCCACAGAACCAGAGGAATTGCAATTAGATAGTGAAGGGGTACTTCAGGCGATAGAGTTGCAACATGGATTACTCGCAGAACGAGTGCGGGGTATTTTTTCTTTCTCTTATTTGACATTTCAAGAATACCTGACTGCTCGAAAAATCGTTGCCAGTTATAATTTGCAAGCATTAAAACAACCGTTAGAAAGTTTGGTAACTCATATTACTGAACCCAGGTGGCGTGAAATCTTTTTGTTAACGGTTGCTATGCTACGGAATGCAGATTTTTTGGTACTGTTGATGAAGCAAGAAATTGATGCGTTAGTTGCTCAAGATCCATATTTGCAAAAATTTTTAAAGCATCGAAACATTGAGCATCACTGGCACTTCAGCCCACAGCAACAGCAAGTATTGCAACAATATGACGATGCCAATCAGTTGCTTCTCGATTGCCTCAATAGCAACTGTGAGATAACAGACCTTGTGCGGCAAGAGATTGAAGCTAGTTTGTTATTGCCGATAAAATAACTCTCCAAGCGAGAATGGCAGGGGGAGTGGGGGAGATGAGGGGACAAGGGGGTAAACAAAACTCCTAACTCCTAACTCAGCACTCCTAATGCCCTTTCATTTCGCTGTAACTTTAACTCTAGCTACAGAGATTTCTGGTGATTCAATGGGAACTTGGACAGGTGTAGGTGAGCCTTTCAACCACAGCAGCACTGCGGGTGTGACACCCAGCAACAAGCCTAGCAACACAGGTACAAAGAATCCAGCTGTTAAGCTCATGACTGTAGCGAAACCAAAGTTACTTAAATAAACTGCAAAAGGTATATTAAGTTGCGATCGCTCCCAGTTAATAGGATTATTTCTCCACAACAGTGCAGTCACAGCCATAAATACTGAGCTAGTACCCAGCCACCCCGCAAAGTTTTGGTAAGGCATTCCAAAGAAGGGGCCTGGTTGTTGCCAATACCAAAAGGGTAGAGAAGTTTGACTCATTGCAGGATCGAGAACAAAATCCCAGGAGGTTAGTAATAAAGCACCCAAAGCGATCGCACTTATATGCCGCCACAAATTGGGTTTTTTGTCCACTTCTAAACCTGCGCGTGCCAGTAGGTAAGAAACAAATCCCAAATAAAACCACGACAAGGGAATTGTAAATGGGACTAAACCCGCAATCTTATAACCTAAACCGCTTAAGTAACTATAATGACCAAATGGAAAACCAGTACTGGTTCCTAGTAATTCACTTCCTAGAGAAATAAATACTGATGGCAACAGAAATGCTAAGGCGCGACCTAAACCCAAAATCCGCGTGGCATACAAGAAAACACCTGCTGCACCTAAAATCATATAAACTACACCGCCTCCTGCCATACTCCATTGGATGGCAGTTTGTGCAAGCTCGGATAAGTTAAAAATTACTTGGGCATTAGGTATAACCAGTAGTATTCCTACCAATCCAAATACTGTTGATACGATATGACCAATGAGGCTTACGCGTTCAGCAATAACAAGTTTTCTCATGATAATTCCTTTTTACTCGCTGCTAATGAAGTGCTATTCATCCTAGCCATTGGTTAAAAATCTCCTAGCATTTATCGAACAGAATTCAGGAGTCAGGAGTCAGAATTCAGAATGAATTCTGTATGACAGACACAACGACCGGCGGTAGTTGAGCGCAGTCGAAACTCAGTGCATCGCTGGCGGATGAATAACCGAGTTTAAAACCCTCACCAAATCGCATATTTAAGGTTAATTTTTGCAAGTCGATGCATCAAAGGTACAAGTCGATGCATCAAAGGTACAAGTCGATGCATCAAAGGTACAAGTCGATGCATCAAAGGTGCAGGTCGATGCATTAAAGGTGCAGGTCGATGCATCAAAGGTGCAGGTCGATGCATCAAAGGTGCAGGTCGATGCATCAAAGGTGCAGGTCGATGCATCAAAGGTGCAGGTCGATGCATCAAAGGTGCAGGTCGATGCATCAAAGGTGCAGGTCGATGCATTAAAAGTGCAAGTCAATAAACTTGTGTGTACACCGTAGCCTTAAAAAAGGGGGCAAAAAGCTCTCAAAGTCCCTCTTTTTAAGGGGGATTTAGGGGGATCTACAACGATTTTGGTTTTCTAGAAAGATGTGTGTACACCGTAGCCTAAAAGGAGAGAGGCTTCTCTTTCAGAGACGGTAACGTGAATGCCAACGAGACGCTGCGCGAACGAAGAGAAGGGACTAGTACTTGATTTATAATCAGCGAAAATGAGCATTAATGATATTGAAGTCTTGCTCTAATTGTTTGCCAAAATTGAATTTTTGGATAACTTCATCTCAGGAGTAACTATAAGTCTTGAAATCTTTGATTTGTTTGACTAAATCAGAGTTGTCTTGCTGCATGAAGCTTCCCCTACTGTTCTGCTAGTACTTTGATTTCATAAAGTTCTCGCTGAATGAAATTGGATGTAAACATCAAGCGCTTACCACTACTGTTTACAAAAAAGAATCTCTGATTACGAGATTGATGGCTAAATTTGATTTGTTCCCCTCGGCAAGAGTAGATTTTACCCCGAATTAAATTGGTAGATTTAAACATTTTCCACCTCCTTATCAAAAACCTACTTACAGCAGAATTCAGAAGTCAGAATTAGCTACGCCCCACTGCACTCAGCACTCTTCATTTCACCAGCTTGAAATTCGCTGTATGTCGTAAGTAAATCTGTCTCGGTAAGGAGTATCATCGTTTCTACACCAACTCTGCCAAAGTCAGGCTCTAGCCCTAATACCATCTCAATGACATACATCCATCTGCCATATTCAGGTGTGTAGCTGCGTACAATCCCTTCTCCACCAACAAAGCTCACCCATTGGGCATTGCGAAACTTAGGCCTCCTCATGAAGGTTGCAGTCATGTGTAAGACTCCTCTAATTAATAGTTGATACCTTTTGTTTTATTAAAAAAAATCAAAGATCCTCTATATCTTTTTAAGTAAAAATGTAAGATATAACCTGTACCTTTGGAATGTTTTAGGTGCAGATTATACAATTTATACGTAATTGAAACGTTGATTCAAACATTTGATCGAGGAAGGCAGGAGGCAGAGGGCAGGAGGCAGTAGGCAAGAGACAGAAAGGTTTTAAGATTTAATCTTTTGAATACTTGACACTAAAATTCTTTGAAACCTATCGACTTCTTCCAAAATAGGAGTAAATAGTTCAGGCGATGCTAATCCGACTTCCTTAGAAATAATCAATTGAGTATCAAGTTCTCGAAGCGAACCTAAAGCAATGTGTAGAAATTGGATATATTCGTTCTGCGTCCGTCTTCCATAACCTTCTCTAACGAGACGCTGCGCGAACAGCTATATTTGATGGCACGGAAACTGCCGAGCGTCTAATCTGGCTAGTTAATCCGTAGAGTTCAGATTTCGGGAATTTTTCGGTAAGTCGATAGCAGTTAATGGCAAGCTTGACACCACGCTGCCAAATAAATTGTTCTCTATAACTCATGGCGCAAGCAAGAAGTTTGAAGTAGGAAGTTGGGAGAAATTACATCATTATACACCTCCTGCCTCCTGCCTCCTGCCTCCTGCCTCCTGCCTCCTGCCTCCTTGAAGAATTACGAATTATCTGTGCCTCGTCCAGTCAAATTTGCAATCATCAATACCAATTCAGTAAGCTCAATCGGTTTAGCGAGATGCATTTGGAAACCAGCATCAATTGCCCTTTGCCGCTCTTGCTCGGTGGCATAGGCAGTAATTGCTGCTGCTGGAATTTGTCCCCCAGCTTCAGTTTCAAGCGCTCTCACCTGACGAATCAGGGAGTAACCATCCTCATCTGGCATCCCAATATCTGCTAGAAGCACATCATATTTGCCAGGGGATTCAGTTAAAGCAGCGATCGCTTCCTTTGCCGATGTCACAACCACTACTTCAGCCCCAAACTCTTCTAACATCCACTTTAATAAGTCGCGGCTATCCTCTTGATCGTCTACAGACAAGATGCATAATCCTTCAAGGGTAAGGGGTGGATTTTTACCATCTAATGTATCTGGAGTCTCTGATAAAATGCTCGGCTCTAAATAAGTTGGTGGTGTAATCTCCGGTGGCATTAAGCGCAGAGGCAGCCTGACAATGATCGTAGTTCCTAGTCCCTCACCTGGACTTTGCGCTTGAACTGTTCCACCATGAAGTTCTATCAGATGACGGACGATTGACAAGCCTAATCCAAGTCCCTGACTTGTTTTGCTGCTGCTGGAATCTCCTTGACGGAAGCGATCGAAAATATATGGCAGCAAGTCTTCCCGGATGCCAATTCCTGTGTCGCTGACTCGAAGTTCAGCGTGAGTAGATACAGCTTCGAGTATAATTCCCACTCGCCCACCGGCTGGAGTGAACTTAATGGCATTAGAAAGTAAATTCCACAGAACTTGCTGTAAACGGTCAAAATCTCCGACAACCGTCGCCGAGTTCAACTGTGAAACAATTTCAATGCTTTTCGCCTCTGCGGAAAATTGGATAGACTCAATGGCGGCATCCACTACTGAAACTAGATCGATTAGACGAGTATTTAAATGAAGCTTGCCACTCGTAATTCGGGAGACATCCAGCATATCATCGATTAACTGACCTTGCACTTTAGCACTCCGCTCCACAACTTCCCAGGCACGAATGACTGCTTCTGAATCTAAATTGCGGGTGCGGAAAAGTTGCGCCCAGCCCAGTATAGTATTAAGCGGGTTACGAAGTTCATGGGAGAGGTTCGACAGGAATTCATCTTTGGCTCGGTTGGCAATTTCTGCTTGTTGACGGGCTGACTGCTCCTGCGCTAGTAGCTCGGATCGCTCTAACTCTAAGTGTTTGTGATCGCTGATATCTTCAATGGTCAGCAAAATCATTTGAGCCTCGCCCTGTTCAATAATTTTCCACCCATTGAGCAGCATGGTTTTCTCCCCAATCCGCTCAAAACTATGCTCTACTTCCCAGTTGTTAATACTGGTATCGTTGGCGAGAATTTCTTCTAAGAGCGATCGCAGTTCTGGCAGGTTCCATTGACCGTTCCCTAGTTCAAAAATCAGAGATTGGGCTGTCTCTGATGGTGAAACCTGAAATGTTTCATAAAACGAGCGATTGGCTTTGTTCACCCGGAAATCCGCATCAAGGACGATTAAGGGCACTTGTACTGTCTCCACAATCGCTTCAGCATAATTTCTGGCTTGTTCTAAGGTTGCGGCACTGCGTTTAAGAACATCAATATCTATTAACACCAACACTACACCGTCAATCTTGTTTTCTGTAGTGCGATAAGGACGGATGCGGAGGTTGTACCAATGTCCCCCCAGAGTTTGGACTTCTAATTCTTTGATGCTGAGTGTGTCAAGAACCTCCAAAATTATAGTTTCTAACTCAGGAACATCGAGATTTGCTCTGATGTCGCTCAAAGGTCGTCCAGCATCGGTGGGAATCAAATTGAAAAGTCGCTGCGCCATTGGCGTAAAACGTCGAATGCGTAAGTCCAAAGTCAATATCAAAATGGGAATATTAATACTGGCAAGCAAATTCGTGAGATCGTTATTAACTTGGTGTAATTCCAGATTTCGACTACGAAGTTCTTCATTAGTGGTGTTGAGTTCTTCGTTAGTTGCTTGAATCTCTTCTTTGGCAGTTTCTAGCTCCTCATTGGTGCTTTGCAACTCTTCATTACTAGAGAGGATTTCTTCATTGGCAACTTTCAGGTCTTGATTGATATGCTCCTGCTCTTGGATCACCGCTTGCAGATATTCTTGAGTTGCAGCCCGCTCTTTGATGGCGGTTGCAAGTTCAAGCCTGAGCTGAACAATCTCCTGCGCTAAGTCTGACTGCTCTTCGCTCTCAGAATTTACTGTGCTGGGGTTGTTAATTGTGAGTGGGGCTGATTCAAATAAAACTAGAAAGTAGAGTTCTTCGCCAGTCCCAGGGTTGAATGGAATCACCTCAAGATTGATGATTTTTGAAAGATCGCCCTCTTCAATTCGTAACCCTTCTCTTCTAACTAGAATTTTTTGCCGTTGTGCCTGATAAATTGTCGCCCGTAGCTCGATGAGCAAACCCTCGCGCACCATTTTGAATAAGTTAAGACTCGGTTTCCCCGGTACAAGTTTGAGGTAGAGATCGATTTCTCCCCGAAATTGCAGCACGTCCATCTTGTCGTTGATTACTACACCCACTGGGGCATAGTGATTCAAGATTAGTTGGTCAGTTTTTTTCTCTAAATCAAACTCATCCGATGGATTCTCATTGGTCGGCTTTGATTCGTCCACTTTTACTATCGGATAATTGCTGGTAATGAACGAAAAAGTTGGACGAATTGCAGTTAGCTTTTTACTATAGATTTTATACTTTTTGTCAATCTGAATAAACAAGTCCGAATATTTACCTGTGCTTTCTGAAGTCCCTAGCAGTAAAAAGCCAGTGGGATTAAGACTGTAATGAAAGATGGGCAATATCCGTTTTTGCAACGTTTCGTCCAAGTAAATCAGTACATTCCGGCAGCTAATTAAATCTAAGTTAGAAAAAGGGGGATCACTGCCCAAGTCTTGCCTAGCAAACACACACAGTTCGCGGACAGCTTTACTAATTTGATATCCACCGCCTTCAAGGGCATTAAAAAATCTGCGGCGGCTCTCTAGTGAGACTTCCACCATTTGATTCTCTGCATAAATACCCGTTCTCGCTTTGTCAATCGCTATCTCGCTGATGTCTGTGGCAAAAATCTGGATCGGCGGCGAGGTGACTTTATTTGATAAAAACTCCAGCAAGGAGATAGCGATGGAATACACTTCTTCACCCGTCGAACACCCAGCTACCCAAATCCGAATCGGCAACTCTGTTGATTTGTTTTGGATGATGGTAGGAAAGACTCGCTCTTTCAACACTTCAAATGCTTCGGGATCGCGGAAAAAATGGGTGACGTGGATCAGAATTTCTTCATAGAGCGCCTTGACTTCACCCGGATTGTTTTGCAAATACTCGGCATAATCCTCCAAGCGTTCTAGTTTATACAACAGCATTCGCCTCTGAATTCGGCGATCGAGGGTGTTGGGCTTGTAGTGGCTGAAGTCAACGCCAGTTTGCGATCGCAGTAATACAAATATAGTCGCCAGGGCATCTCCCTGTTCGGGCAACTTCTCAACCGCGATCAGTGGCAATGACTTAGAAATAAAAGGATTGCGACTGAGGTTTACCAGTTCCTCGGCGATTTTTTGCGGCGGTAGCACAAAATCCACATTCCCGGTGGCAACAGCAGTATTGGGCATACTATCGAATTTTGCCGTGTCTTCACACTGAGCAAAAGTCACGCCTCCAGCTGCCTTGATTGCCTTTAGCCCTAGTGAACCGTCTCCATCTGCTCCAGATAAAACAACTGCGATCGCTTTGTGCCCTCGATCTGCTGCCAATGAAGTAAAGAATGCATCAGCAGGCATATATTTACCATGAACTTTCTCTCGCGGCGTGAGTTGCAACACTCCACCAGACAGCATCATCTTAGTGTTAGGCGGAATAATGTAAACCTGGTTAGGTTTCACAGTCACGCCGTCTCGCACTTCATTGACGGGCATTGAAGTTGTTCTTCCTAGAATCTCGCTCAACAGACTCTTGTGGTTAGGATCTAAGTGTTGAATCAGCACAAATGCCATCCCTGTATCGGTAAGCAAATGCTTAAGTACCTGCGTAAATGCCTCTAATCCACCCGCAGAGGCGGCAATGCCAACGATGGGAAATAAAGCATCTGCAATTTCTTGCTGCTCTACGTCGGACGCTTCATTTGCGGTAGATTCAGATACAGGTTGTTCAGAGGGGCGATCGGATGTCATAAGATAAAATTTAGTAACGCAATGCTTTGGCGGCTAAGGTTTGTATTTTAGGTTGGTTTTACCAAATAAAAGCAGGAGGCAGGAAGAAAATCTATTTTTTGACCTTCGTTACTTTCTTAACAGCACCATAATTTTTTTATGGTAAACAAAAAAATATTTGAATATTCAAAATATATAACCTATAAACAATTTTAATTTTCCTAAATCCCAATCTCTGCTAAAAAGTCTAAAACTAGAATAAATGCAATACCAATAATTCCGCTATTCAAAAGTAAACCTAATTGAGATAATACACACATTTTATAGTTACAAATAAAGGTAGAGGACAGAGGGCAGAAGGCTTTTATGAAAGAAGTATTAATAAAAACTTTAGTTGTGGGTCTAGAGCCGCACTAGTATAAAAAGATTTGTGTCGATAGCGCCGGCGGCAAGCGAGTCAGACGCTCCTGCGTCGCTAACGCTGCGCTATCGAGCGTCGCGGAAAGTGCCACAAGACACAAGGCTTCCAAGATCAATCCCGCATTTTTAAACGTGGGTTCCCTTCTGCCAACTGAGCCTTCTGAATTCTGAATTCTGAATTCTTCTTCAACAACAGTGTTTACCATAACATCCTATTGTTAGAGTTTATGTTTGAATAGATGTTTTAATAGCGTATATTTTATATAGAATGTATATTTTGTTAACAAATTTTCTGATATATAAACAGGGCTTGGTTGTAGTTTTTTTAACTATCTCCTGTAACTGATTCCAATTCTAGAGACAGCGAATGTGTATCTCTGGATGTTGAGGCAGGTAAGTACACTGTAAATTGAGTGCCTCTGCCTACTTGACTGTAAACATTGACAAAACCACCGTGATTTTTAATAATACCCAACACCGTGGAAAGTCCTAAACCCGTACCTTTTCCTACCTCTTTGGTAGTGAAAAATGGTTCAAAAATTCGTTCTTGAACTTCCGACGACATCCCCATCCCAGTATCCGTCACCACGATCGCAATATAAGAACCCACTTTCGCATCAATATTTATCTGGGCAGAATGTTCGCCAATCACCAGATTTTCCGCCGCAATCCTCAAAATACCGCCACTAGGCATAGCATCGCGGGCGTTGACTACTAAATTTATCAGTACTTGATGTAATTGAGTTATATCTCCGCGAACGTACCAGAGATTTTTAGAGATATCTATCTGGCAAATAATGGAATTAGGAAATGTTTGAGCGATAATTTGCTCAATTTCTGCCATCAAAGGCTGAATTTGGACAATTGTTCGTTTGCCTTCAATACCTCGTGCAAAAGATAATACTTGCTTGAGCAAATTAGCACCGCGTTTAACATTATTTTCTAAAGTTTGCAGTATTTGCTGACTCTGCGGATCGGGCAATTTCCTCTGCAACAGTTGAACTGACATTAAAATTGGGGATAGTATATTGTTCAGGTCATGGGCGATACCGCCAGCTAAAGTACCAATACTCTCCAAACGTTGCGATCGCAAAAGTTGAGCTTCCAGTTGTTTCTGCTGTGTGATTTCGGTGTTCACACTCAAAATGGATTTGGGTTGTCCATTATCATGTCGTATCAGTGTCCACCGACTTTCAACGATAATTACTTTACCTTCCCTTGTCAGTTGATGCAACTCACCCCGCCACTCACCCGTATTCATCACCGTTAAGTAAGCATCTTCTAGCTGTGGTGAAATCTCTTTATACAAAAGTTGCAAAACATTCTTACCCACAACTTCCTCAGCCTTCCAGCCGTACAAACTCTGGGCACCTTTATTCCAAAACAAAATTTGGTTGCGGATATTTCGTACCACAATTGCGTCAGTTGATACATCCAACAGCGCTGCTTGTTCACGAATTTTCTGTTCTGCCTGTTTTTGCTGAGTTACATCTCGTATCAGTGCTAAATGGATGAACGTCCCATCAGATTCGTTAAGCAGTGGTACAGCATGAGTTTCCATGTAGCGGCGAGTGCCTTTAAATCCAACGATTTCAAACTCCAAAGTTCCCTTGTTACCTTGGCAGATACTTTTATGCAAGTCGGCAAAGGCTGCTCTATACTCTGGTAAAATTACAGCATCAACTGGTTTGCCAATCAAAACATCAGCACTTTCCACTTCCATCATCGCCAGCCCTTCTGCATTGATTTCTAAAAGGGTTCCATCCCTGGCAATTAAGTTGATACATTCTGGTTCTGCATCTATCATGGCTCGTAAACGATTTTCGCTTTGGCGTAGGGCCAATTCCGTCTGCTGAAGTTGCCTGATATAGCGCCACAACAAGTCATACAGCAGCGCCACCAGCACCAAATCCACAATAGCCGCGATAAAAAATGTAACTATCGCCTTTTGAGAAATTGCTTGCGACTGTTGCATTCCCTGCTGTAATAAATTTTGCTCTACCTCTAAAAAGTCGTGAATAAGCTGTTGGATTTCTTTGCTGTTTTGCTTGTCTTTGACAGATAAAATTCTCTGTCGAACTGCTTCAAATCCTTGGTTTTGTCTGAGGGAAATCTCTTGTTGCAAAATGTTGAGTCTACTGTTAATTTTCGGCTCCAGCAAAGAAACCCACTGCTGCTTTTGATGGTTATCAGCAGTCAACTTACTGAGAGTCTGAATGTTGCGATTAGTTTGTTCATAAGCTACAAGATAAGTTTTTAGGTCATCTGCATCTGCTGTAATTAAGTAATTACGTTGTGCAGTCTCAGTATCTTGGAGTGTAGATTGGATACTTTCAACTTGGGTAATAACTTTATATGAGGATGTCACCCATTGCTGGTTGTAAATCAGCTTAACAGTGTTGCCGTAGGAGACTACAGCATTAGTGAATATAACTGCCAATGCTAGGACGAATATTGCTTTCAGCTTTTGGATTCGATACCATTTTTTGCTCATGCGATCGCCCTTTCTGCCGCAGATGACCTCCATCAGTTTAAATTAAAGATTACAAACAAATACTGAGAATATTTTAAAGATTTAAATAGCACTGGTAATAAAATATAATCTGTGATAGGTGTAAATATTTGGATTTTTTGGGATGGTGATTTATACATAGTAGTAACAAAGAAATCCGCTAATTTTTAATATAAATTTAAATTCATTTTTAGCCATAATGTTGTCTCATTTAAGTGATTAGCCGGACTTAATATAAAATCTCTAGCAGATAAGTAGGTAAATTGGCATGAGTGAAACTCCAGAAACGATTTTCAGCAAAATTATTAGTCGGGAAATTCCCGCTGATATTGTTTATGAGGATAATTTGTCCCTGGCATTTAAAGACATCCATCCCCAAGCGCCCGTTCACATCCTCGTGATTCCCAAAAAACCCATTGCTCAACTAGCTGATGCTGAATCTGAAGATCATGCTCTGTTGGGGCATCTTTTGTTAACCGTCAAACGTGTTGCAGAAGAAGCTGGGCTGAAAAATGGTTATCGAGTTGTCATCAACACTGGTGATGACGGCGGACAAACAGTCCATCACTTACATTTGCACATTTTGGGAGGACGGCAGTTAGACTGGCCCCCTGGTTGATAAAACCAATTCGCAATTCGCAATTCGCACTCTTGCTAACGCCCCGCTACCCTAACGCAATTAAACCAAGACAGACACTTCGGGGTGGGGTTTCTACGTGCCTTGCTATACAAGGATTATTTCGCGCCACTTGCGGGCGTTAGCGTAGCGGGACGAAGTACGTGATAAAACCAGATGAATTGCGTCTCTAAACGCGGTTCATCACCAAAAGAAATTACTGTCATAATCAATACCTATGTAATATTTCTTTACAAATCTCCATTTTGCTTCTAATGTAATAAACATAGGTAAGCAAATTTGCTTATCCAAATCATAAATAACTAACCGCACTTATAAAACAATGACAACAACCTTACAACGTCGCGAAAGCGCCAACGTATGGGATCGATTCTGCGAATGGATCACCAGCACCAACAACCGGATTTACATCGGTTGGTTCGGCGTAGTAATGATTCCAACCTTGCTAGCCGCAACCGCTTGCTTCGTAATCGCCTTCATCGCCGCTCCTCCAGTAGACATCGATGGTATCCGCGAACCAGTAGCAGGTTCCTTGATTTACGGAAACAACATCATCTCCGGTGCAGTTGTTCCTTCCTCCAACGCAATTGGCTTGCACTTCTACCCAATCTGGGAAGCAGCTTCTCTTGATGAGTGGCTGTACAACGGCGGCCCTTACCAACTAGTAGTTTTCCACTTCTTGATTGGCGTATTCTGCTACATGGGTCGTGAATGGGAACTATCCTACCGCTTAGGAATGCGTCCTTGGATTGCGATCGCATATTCTGCACCTGTTGCAGCAGCAACCGCAGTATTCTTGGTATACCCAATCGGACAAGGTTCATTCTCTGATGGTATGCCTTTGGGTATCTCAGGAACATTCAACTTCATGATCGTGTTCCAAGCAGAACACAACATCTTGATGCACCCCTTCCACCAACTAGGTGTAGCTGGTGTATTCGGCGGAAGTTTGTTCAGTGCAATGCACGGTTCTTTGGTTACATCTTCCTTGGTTCGTGAAACAACCGAAACCGAATCACAAAACTACGGTTACAAATTCGGTCAAGAAGAAGAAACCTACAACATCGTTGCGGCTCACGGCTACTTCGGTCGTCTAATCTTCCAATACGCTTCCTTCAACAACAGCCGTTCACTGCACTTCTTCTTAGCAGCATGGCCTGTAATCGGCATCTGGTTCACCGCCTTGGGTGTAAGCACAATGGCGTTCAACTTGAACGGTTTCAACTTCAACCAATCAATCATTGACTCTGAAGGTCGTGTGATTGCAACTTGGGCGGATGTAATCAACCGCGCTAACCTGGGTATGGAAGTAATGCACGAGCGCAATGCTCACAACTTCCCTCTAGATTTGGCTGCTGGCGATTCTGCTCCTGTAGCTCTCACTGCTCCTGCTATCAACGGTTAATTCTGAAGTTTAGCTAAATTAAAAAGCGCTCTCCCTTTCGGGAGAGCGCTTTTTAGTATTCTCTACTTGAGTGTGCGGTAGTGTAAAAACAACTCACTTCCAATCTGACGAGTTTCAACGAGTTGGAGATGAGGAGCAGCATAAGGAACAAAACCTTCTCCCTCTACTGGGCTAGGGGCGTGCTTTCCTCCATAAATAACTGGCCAAATTGTCAACCACCAATCGTCAATTCGCTCTGCGTGCACTAAAGCAGCTGTTAAAGAGCCACCTCCCAAAGCAACTACCTTGTTAATACCCCGCTCTGCCATCAAGCTGTAAGCCCGATCCCAGTCCAGGTCTGTATCTCCCAAATCAATTAATTCAGCCAGTTTTTGTAAGGTTGTTGTATCAGAATTGCGTTCCAAACCAGTTCGTGTTGTAAATATCCATCGCTCAATGTCCTGACTTAAAAAAGGCAAGTCCAGCGCTAAGTCAAGGGAACCTGAGACAACGCAGGTAATAGGCTGGGGAGACTGACCCCGAACCTTACGTGCTGCCAAAAGTTCGGGATTGCGAATTGTAAAAGTTACCCCCTCAGCCCGAATTGTCCCTGCTCCTACCAGAATTAGATCAGCAAGGGAGACTTGATACTCCACGTGTGCTTGATCATCTGGATCGGATTCACGAGGCGCTTTAGGATCTACGGCGCTAATTTTTCCATCGGCCGTCATCGCAAGAACTACAGTTGTTTGGATAGCTGACATGATTACGTTTTGACAATTCTTTATAATTTTACCTTTTTGAATTCTTTGACATGAATAGTTGTTGCATTGTGCTTTAAATCACTTTCTAAGCTATGGCTAAAGGTGGTAAAAGAATTGTTGTTGGATGATTGTATCTACACAAGAGTCTAATAAGAGTCAATTTTTTACACCTAAGAGATTGTCATGACCAAACACATATCTGCGATCGCAGTTGTCTTAATTTTAATTTTGGGGTTTGCATCTCCAGTTCAAGCTGCAACTCCCCGTTCGACTTGGGTGGAAAATGAAATTTACCAATACAATCATCCCTTTGCTTCTCAATTGCCTCAAGAACTGGAAACGAAGATACAAAAGATGAAAGCTAGCCCATTCGCCTTTTATCGAGGGACGGCTCACATTTTTTATCGTGATATGCAGACCTTGCCAAGTTCAGAATTTGTGAATTCTTCAACATCAGCCATCTGGTTAGAGGGAGATATGCATCTGCAAAATATTGGAGGCATAAGAGATAGTAACGATAACAACGTTTTTGACACCACTGATTTTGATGAAGGCTATCTTGGCCCCTACGTTTGGGACTTGCGACGGATGGCAGTCTCCATTCTGTTGGCAGCTAAAGAAAACGGTATTAGCTCAAGCGATGCTCAGGATATTGTCAGGAATTTTTTGGATGCTTATCTGAACAAGATGAGTGACTTTAAGGGAACCAATGATGAACTGTCATATCGTTTGGAATCCAGCAATACGAATGGTGTGGTCAAAGATTTGATTGAAAAGGTATCAGATAAGAGCCGTTTGAAGTTTTTAAATAAATATACGCAGTTAAATAACAGCAACAATCGAGTATTCCAAACAACTTTGGAACTTAAGTCTGTATCTGCCAGTACCTATTCAGACATTGCTGAGGCTATGAGCAGCTACATCGCTTCAATTCCGAGCAGTAAGCGCTACAACAATAGTTACTACACCCTCAAAGACATTCGCCTCAAATTAGGTTCAGGCATTGGTAGTCTTGGAAAGTACCGATATTACTTATTGATTGAGGGCCCAAGTTCAGCAACCGACGACGATCGCATTTTGGAAATGAAGCAGGAAGGTAATAGCGCAGTTGCGATCGCAGTTCCAGGTTTGCTGCCAAGTTCAGTCTACGGAAACCAAGAAGGGGCAAGAGTGACAATCGCCACGAAAGCAATGCTCTCTAATACTGATCCATTGCTTGGCTATACTACGGTCACTAGCATTCCCTTTATGCTGCATGAAAAATCACCCTATCAAGTGGACTTTGATTATACTTTGCTAACCACTAAGTCAAAATTCATGGATGCAATGGGGTATGCAGGGAAGGTTGTTGCCAAGAACCATGCAATCTCAGATAAAGACTACGATGCTGCGATTATTCCCCTAAGCGTTGACAAAGAAGTAACTGATATTGTGAGCGGTAACAAGGCTGTATTCAAAGACGAAATTATTAACTTTGCGGTGGACTATGCAACTCAAGTCGAGTATGACTACACCAGTTTTGTTAATGCTTATAACCAAAAGGTGACACTCTAATTTTAGTCAAGTCGCTCGCTTTTCTACGAGACGCTACGCGATCGCTCCAATTAAAAATTCTTAAAATTAATAAGCAAGACGCTCCTTCTGCCGCCTGCCTTCTGCCTCCTGCCTTCTGCCTCCTGCCTCCTGCCTCCTGCCTCCTGCCTTCTGCCTCCTGCCTTCTGCCTTCTCCCTCCTGCCTTCTGCCTCCTGCCTTCTTTAATAATGTGTTTCCCTTGGTGTAATTACTATTTCAACTTAAATTCGTCAAACTTCAATACTTCTGAATCAGGCTTGCGAGTATCAAAACGATAACTACTTATCGTACCTGTTCCTGTATCAAAGATACTGAAAACTGTAATATCATTACTCGCAATATAAGGCATCGGTTTCCCATCCTCGCCCAGCAAGGGAGCAATTGTTGGCACTATTGGTTCTAAACCATTAGGATCACCAAGCTTAACATAATCTTCTTGATATCCAATTGGCACTTCTCGCTTTCTGTCACCCCAAGCAGCACCGTAAGTATTGCCCACATTGGAAGTTTCTAGAAAGTGCATTCCACTGGAACTAACAAAGCGATTCCACAAATGGGAATGCCCATAAAATACTAATTGGACATTAGCAGATTCTAATAAAGGGACAACATCACGAATAATATAATCTGCGTCTTTGGGGTACTCATAACGCACTGCTTTGATATTATTACCATCCCGTTCAATTATTTGAACTGGTTCTGTATAAGCAGGAACTATATTATCACCCAAAGTATGGGGTGGATGATGGAACATTACAACTTTGTATTTTGCTTGTTTAAACTCAGGGCTGTTGAGTTCTGCCTCTAGCCAATTGTACTGTTTGCTGCCTTTAGCAATTGGCTCATAAATCACCTGTCCATAACCCCAATTTTCAGGATTATTTAAATCCCTTTCGGCTTCCTGATATCTACCCCTACGCTTTCTATCTAAGCTGGGAGTCCGCCACATATTCGTAGCGAACAGTACCACCAAACGTACATTCCCAAAGCTAACTGCATAATACTTTTTTCCACCATCTTTACTTTTTGGTAAAGAGAAAATCTCTTCATAGGTATTAGTATTAAAAGAATTATCTATTAAAGATTTGTCTCGGTAGATTCTTTGAGCAACGGCACGGGGAATTGTATCATCAAATTCATCATTTAAACTTCCCGTCCTGGCAAAACGCCCCATCACCTCATGATTGCCAATGCAAGTAAACATGGGTGCGTGTTGAATTATTTGTCCACCAGTGTATGTTGTCTTAACGTCGTTATGCGTCATGTCATATTTAGCACGACCTTGCAAACCGGGAAACAATGCACCACCACTATTATCATCAAACCATTCTGAGGCGCGATCGCTAACATTCACCAAATCACCAGCAAACCATACTCCATCAACTCGTCCAATTGTTTCTACCACCTTTTGCAGATTTGCTGCTGTCATCGGCTTTAATTGATGATCTGAGGTGAGTAAAATTTTTAATGGTGTATCTGTTTTGGGAGTAGCTGCAAGGGTAAAAACATCACTGTTAACCCTCTCACCATCTTCTCGCACACTCGTAACACGATAATTTACCCTCACATCAGGAGTTAAGCCAGTTACCTCAGCCTCATGTCGCCAAATTTCACGCTGGACGGGTTTTTGATAAACTTCGCCGTCTTTGGTTTGGTTTGCAACTCTTGACTCTTGGTCTTCACGCGTGCGAGTGAGTTTGGTAGTACTTGCCTTAGCAGTTTGTTTGAAATTTTCACCGTAAGTTACTGTGTGATTAACACCAGCAAACTCAGTAAACCAAACTACTCGCACTGAGGTTTCCGTTGGCAGTTGCAAAAATGGATCGGTGAGCAGTTGGGGTGCTGATGTCATAATTGATTGCCCAAATGAACGCACACTTATCAGAGTAAAGCATACAACAAGCACAAAAATAGCCACTGAGGAGATTTTACGGCTACTTAAACGTCTAAGCATGAGTGAAATACCAAATTTTTCGGGTCAGGACTTACATAAACAATAGCCGAAACCCTGATTTTCAGGCAATTTATGTAGCCGCTGCGTGTCTACTTTTACGAGAAAGCTTTCGCCAACAAACTAAACGGTTTAGTTTAAAAAGGTAAAAAAAGTAAATTTTTGACTACTAGATGTCTATTGTTAATGACTAATAACTTCTTGAGAAGTTAGGATGAAATCACTACGAACTTCAGTTGAGATATTTCCTCTTGAGCTAAATCAAAGCATCAAACAGCAACGCTTCTTCCGTCAAATTTTACCGATTTATAGTAAATTTAAATTACTAATAACATGCCAAATCGTCGTTATCCTCCCGCCTACTTACGCTATCTCAGAGCCAGGTTATGGAATCTAGGACGACCTGGTTTTTGGGGAACTGCAATTTTTTTATCTGTAGTAGGGCTAGTAACCTGGGAATACTGGTCAAATCCAGATATTTTCGTTTATAAGCAAAAAAATCAAGTTGCTCCACAACAGCCTGATGAATCCTCCCTGTCAGCAGAAAATAGAGCCATTGCAGCAGATATTGATAACCTGCCAGTTTTGTTTAATGACTTTGAGGAAGCAGCTCTCTCATTAAAGGCAAATACTCCTAATGAAAAGACTGAGGCAAAAAAGAGCACAAGCTTATTAGAAGATGTAATTAACAAACAAAAATCTGCTAGTGATGCTAAATCAAATCCTATAGGCATTAATGGCAACACCTCCCCAGTGATGAAAAATCCCTTTGTCGTACAAACAGAAAATTTATTGCGTACTGGGATAGTTGATAATAATAACCAGTTTCTAGGTCTTAAGACTTTAAATACCGCGTCTGAACCAACAGGGGAGGAAGAAAAGTCCTCTAGCCTGGGTATTGGATTGACTAATCAAACCAATAAGAATCAAAATTCTCTCTCTATCAGTCCTCTGCAAGCAGCACTCAACCAATCAACAAACGAGAAATTGTCTAGCTTTAATGGGACTGCAACTCCGACAAATGCCTTGGGACAAGTCTCTGACCCAGGAACAACGCTAATGCCACCCATCAACAACTTACCCAGTCAGAATTCTCTACCAAGCACTGAGTCAAATCCTAGTACAGGTTATACATCAACGGGTACGAACTTACCACAAAATCCCTACGGTCATTTAAATAATGGTCAGCTAGTACCTAGTAATGGTTTAACTCCTAGTACAGGTTATACATCAACGGGTACGAACTTACCGCAAAATCCCTACGGTCATTTAAATAATGGTCAGCTAGTGCCTAATGTCTCACCAGTGACGCCTTCTGCTACCTTTGCCGCACCAAGTAATATTGCACCTTACTCTAGCCAAAATCCGAGTCAAAGTGTTGTCACACCCACAAACCCTGCGGGATATGGAAATTATGGGTTGCAGCAGCCGACGCAACCACCACAATCTAATTATGGGAATAATGTCTTGCAGCAACCAACACAGTCTAATTCCTTATATCTTCGCCAGATTCGAGACAAGTATAGAAGTCCGGGTCAAAACTGAGTTTAAGCACAAAGCTTAACTGAATTTTATTCAGCTAAGGGAACTCCAAAAAATAAATTATCCAATTTTTGGAATCACAACGACTTTTCCTCCCCCAGCTAAGTGCCCCCTGCTTCCCTGCCCTAAAAACGATGGGATATTTTTTGATTTGGAAGTCCCTAAGGTGATTGTGGGCTATTTGGAATAACCGGAACTTCTGGTGTTTCGGGTTGTTGCTGTTGCCGTTGCAAATATTTACTCAAGACATAAGCCATATCCCCACGGGTAACAGGTTTTAATGGGGAAATATTGCCTTGAGCATCTGTGTTAAGAAATCCCTCGGTAGCTACAGTAGCGATCGCCTTTCTAGCCCAAGTTGGGATAGACTTTTCATCTGGATATGAAGCCAGAATCTCATTCACCGCGTCATCGGGAAACTGAAATACACCATAAGCCTGGGCGAAAATAGCAAGAGCTTCTGCCCTTGTCACCTTTTGGTTAGGGAAGAATTCATTGCCTCGATAGCCTTTCATGATGTCAGTTTTTAAGACTGTCTGTATATCATTAAATGCCCAATAAGAACGAGGAACATCTGGAACAGTTAAATTTGCTT
Organism: Nostoc sp. CALU 546; assembly: GCF_048836525.1. Taxonomy (NCBI): domain Bacteria; kingdom Bacillati; phylum Cyanobacteriota; class Cyanophyceae; order Nostocales; family Nostocaceae; genus Nostoc; species Nostoc sp. CALU 546. The sequence continues at coordinate 7,012 of NZ_JAWJTF010000065.1, read as the reverse complement.
TGTTAACAGCTTCTCTTTTATCTAGGCGAAATGCTTTTACCATAATCGACGCTAATTCTGCCCGACTCAGTAACCTTTCTGGATAAAATTTGCCATCGGGAAAGTTTGTCATCCATTTGACAGCAGTTACCTGTTGAATTGAATCAGACGGGATTCCAGAAGTAGTTTCTGGTACTTGAGCAATTGCTGGCAAGCTTTGTAGTAGTGCCATTAAAGATAGAGTAATTGAAAGCTGACGCATCACCATAACCACTTTTAACTGCTAAATGAATTTAAAAAACTACGTTACTGAGGTTAACGCAAAATTTGGTGTTCTTAATAACCCGTAACTCAGTTAGTGACGAACTTCAGATGAGCAATGTTGCGTAGCTACGTAGGGTATTAGCTGGTTTTCATAATCAAGGGGGTAGAAATCAGCAAAAACTTGTTTTTTAGCTTTCATCTTTTGGCGTTATCTGCCCACTACTATGGACTATAGCCAGTTTTTCAGGAGTTTTGGGAATGACAACAACAGATCCCGTAAAGTTGATGAAGCAAGAAGTTGGCAAAGCCGCCGCCGCCCTAGTCAAGTCGGGTTCGATTGTGGGGTTGGGTACGGGGTCAACTACAGCATATACGATTCAGTTTTTAGGCGATCGCCTAAAGTCTGGTGAACTCAAAGATATTATAGGCATACCCACCTCGTTTCAGTCAGAAGTTCTGGCGAAGCAGTACGGTGTCCCTCTCGCCACCTTAGATGCTATTGACCACATCGATATTGCCATTGATGGCGCAGATGAAGTCGATCCACAGAAAAATTTGATTAAAGGCGGTGGTGCAGCACATACCCGCGAAAAAGTCGTAGACTACCTGGCAGAACAGTTCATCGTCGTGGTAGACAGTGGAAAATTAGTAGACCGCTTAGGTTCTAGTTTCGCTGTGCCTGTGGAAGTGATTCCAATGGCAATTACTCCAGTAACCAATGCCATCAAAAAACTCGGTGGCAAACCAGAACTCCGTATGGGTGTAAAAAAAGCTGGGCCAGTAATCACTGACCAAGGAAACTTTGTCTTAGATGTCAGATTTGACTCTATTGAAGATCCAGCCGGACTAGAAAAGACATTGAATAACATTCCCGGCGTTCTGGAAAATGGTATTTTCGTTAACTGTGTCGATTTAGTTTTGATTGGTGAAGTCAAAGATGGTCAGCCATTAGTGCGGCAACTGTAAGAATTTTGGATTTTAGATTTTGGATTTTAGATGTCTCTAAAATCCAAAATTAAGCAAGATTCTAGTGAGTTGAAACAGAAATTTGAAACCGATGCGTTAAGCGATCGCTTAATTTTTAAGACAGTCGCTACAACACAATTCTTCTTTTTAAACTCGGAATTACCTGGAACTAAAGTTTTCATTCATACTTCTTTCCTCTTGCCTCCTTGCCTTCTGCCTCCTGCCTTCTGCCTCCTGCCTCCTGCCTTATGAGCGCTAACGAAATATCTCTTCGACCTGCCCAAGAAACAGATGCGTGGGTGCTGAGTGCAATTCATATTGCTGCTATCAAAGCTCTACCTGCAACTTTCTATACCCAAAAAGAACTGTTAGCTTGGCGTAATTACCGTGACAAACCTGATGGTTCAAATATCTTGAAGAGTATGAAAGTGGAAACTTTCTGGGTTGCGATCGAGGGAGATGTGGTTATGGGTTTTGCTAGTTTCATTGTTGATGAACTGATTGGATTGTATGTTCATCCTAAATATCAAGGTAAAGGAATTGGGCGGGCTTTAGTGCAACATTTTTGTGACGAAGCAACTGTTCAAGGTATGGATAAGGTAATTACAACTGCTAGCCTTTATGCCGAAGGGTTTTATTTACGACTGGGATTTACTGCCATCCAAAGAGCACCTCATTATTTAAGGAGTGGGATAGTTGTTCCAGTTACTAAAATGAGTAAAACATTAGAGACTTCCAATTAAAGGGAAAAGGGCAAGAGATAAAAAACTCCACTCACAAGGGGATGGAGAATGGGGAAGAAGCTACCAATGCCCCATGCCCCATGCGGCGGGGGGAGCAACCTTTAGCCACTCTTAGGATGAAGTTTCTCGCCGCTTTCAGCCATACCTTGCTTATGGTAAGCGACGCTAATGCAACAACTTTTTCTACATAACCTATGATGTAAGTAAGTACTTGCCAGCATAAATGAATAAAATTATCCGTTCATCAGCTCTTACCCGTACACGTTTGATAGAAGCCGCCTCGCAGGTATTTGCTAGTTTAGGTGTTCAAGGAGCAACTACCCGTGAAATAGCTCGTGTTGCTGGTGTGAATGAGGTGACTTTATTTCGCCACTTTGCTAGCAAAGAACAACTTCTGGGAGCAGTAATGGAAAATGCCTTGGCACTCCAGACAGAAGCCCTTGCACACCCTGAAGCGTGGACACAGGATTTGAAAATTGATTTAAGACAATATGCCCATCTTTACAATAATATGCTAGAGGTACAGGAGGACTTAATTCGTACCTTCATTGGGGAAGCCAAACGTCATCCAGAGGCAGCCAAACAAGTGATTCAAGAAGCTGCCAAGCCTTTAGGGGAAAAACTGGTAGCTTACCTGCAATCGAGTCAGAGACGAGGCGCTGTTAGAGCAGACATTGATCCATTTCCGGCAGTCGATATGTTTACAGGAATGCTGCTAGCTGGAATGCTATGTCGCAGTGCAAAATTCAATCAAGGCAGCTATAGTTGTGAGGAATATATCGAAACCTGTGTAGATATTTTTGTGCGCGGTATCAGTGTTGCTCCCTCTCAGTTATGAAGAATGCTGAGTTCCGTTAGCTGGGTGTTTAGCCCATGCCAAGTACTGAGTTAAAAGGCCCTTTATTTTGGCATTTATTATAAACTTGAGTCGCTGGATTTCTTAAAATTGAGTATTTATGATCGGCAAACGCATGTTATGGATTTGAAGGAGGCAGAAGGCAGAAGGTTTTTTTCACTTATAGGATTCAAACCTCTCCTGAAAAAGCAGCCCCAAATTTTCAATTTGGTGGGGGTCTTAAACCGCAAGTTTGCTTCCTTTACTGCCTTTCTTGATAAAAAATTAGTGATAAATTCTAGCTTCTATTACTATATTACCGAGTAATTAACCTCTAACAAAAGAAGCTTTTATAAATAAAGAAAAATCTATCTGGAGATAAATTACTAAAATTTGCAACCTAGCTTAGGGTGTATACAGCTTTTGCAATAAGTATTGGTTCTTCCAAAACATTTTCATGCCTCATATTCATTCTTTCCACTCACTACGTTATGGTATTACTGTATTAATTGTTGCAATTGCATTAGTGCTAATGCTGATGCTAGACCCTTGGTTAAGCATGAGTGGAACTCCTTTCCTGCTATTTTTTAGCGCTGTAACAGTGAGTGCTTGGTATGGTGGTTTGAAATCAGGGCTTTTAGCAACTTCCTTGTCTGTTCTACTGAGCAATTACTTCTTCCTACCGCCAGTTTTTGAGCTAAGTTTTGATTTATCAAATTCTGTGCGAATTGGGTTGTTTGCATTACAGGGATTGCTTTTTAGTATCATCTGTGAATCATTAAAGACTGCTAAAAAACGGGCTGATGGAAATCTACAAAAATTGAGAGTCAGTGAGGAGAGATTTCGATTAGCGTTAAGCAGTTCAGATATTTTAGTTTTTCAGCAGGATCGTGATTTGCGATATCAGTGGATTCATAATCCTCAAGGTCTAGAAACTGCTGAGAAAATGTTAGGAAAGTCTGATTATGAATTATTTCCAGCCTTAGTAGCAGAGCAATTGACGGCAATTAAGCTAAAGGTAATAGAGACTGGTGTTGCAACTCGTGAAGAAGTTTATCTAACAACTTGTGGAGAAGACCGTTACTATGATTTGCTGGTTGAACCACTAAGAGATGCAGACGATAACATTCAGGGTATTACTTGTGCAGGTGTGAATATTACTGAGCGCAAGCAGGCAGAAATAGAAAAAGCTAGGTTGCATCAGGAACTTCAGGAAGCTGTTCAGCAAAAAGACGAATCTCTGGCGTTACTCAATGCTTGGCTGACTAGTTCACCAGTAGCGCTGGCTTTTCTTGATACTGAACTGCGCTATATTCACGCTAATGAAGCCCTGGCCGCTATCAACGGTGTACCACAAAGTCAACATATTGGTCGCACCTTTAGAGAAGTACTACCGGAATGGACAGCCCAAATTGAGCCTGTTTTTGAGCAAGTGATGAAAACTAGGCAGCCCTTACTGAATCAGGAAGTAAGTGGTGAAACTTATCCGCCTGGGGTATATCGTTATGGTCTTGCCAGTTATTATCCAGTATGTTTGCCGGATGGGCAGTTATTGGGAGTGGGCATTAGTTCAATTGATATTACTCAACTGAAACAAACTGAGCAAGCATTACGCGAAAGCGAAGCGAAGTTTCGCAGCGTGGTTGAGTCAAATATGATTGGTATTGGCTTCTGGAATAGAGACGGTAGGATCACAGATGCTAATGATGCCTTCCTGAATATGGTGGGTTATTCTCGTGAAGAATTAGTTTCTGGAAAACTTAACTGGCAAAACTTGACACCTACAGAATACCTGCCGCTTGATAAGCAAGCACTGAATCAATTTCAAGCTAGCTCCTTTTGCACTCCATATCAAAAAGAATATATCCGAAAAGACGGCTCACGCTTCCCAATTTTGGCAGGTGGTAGCCATTTTGAAGGGACTGTAGAACGAGGAGCTTTTTTTATTCTCGATATTACAGAGCGTAAGCAAGCTGAGGAAAGACTGCGCTATATCGCCCAGATTAGCAATTTACTCTCTACTTCGCTAGATTATGAAGAAACATTAGAACAAATTGCCAAAATCTCAGTTCCCCAACTTGCTGATTGGTGTAGCGTAGACATTTTAAATGATGATGGCTCCATTCGCCGTTTACCCATTGCCCATGCAGACCCATTGAAAGCGGAGTTGGCGCGTAAACTTCAGGAGTATGTGAAAGATTACAACGGTGTCAGTGCATTAATTACTAGAGTAATACAAACTGGGCAAAGCGAATTAATCTCAGAGATATCTGACTCGCTCTTAGTAGCAAGTACTCAGAATCAGGAACACTTAGAACTTGTTCGGCAATTGGGGATGAAGTCTGTGATGATTGTGCCGTTAATCAGGCAAGGGCGAGTCCTCGGCACTATCAGCTTTGTCACCGCAGAATCAGACCGTCGCTACGATCGCTCTGACCTAACTTTAGCAACAGATATTACCCATCGTGCTGCTTTAGCAGTAGAAAATGCCCGACTTTATCGAGATATCAACCAGGCTTTAATCCATTATGCTGAATCTCTATCTCTTCTAGATGCGCTGCTAGGTGCTGCTCCCGTTGCTGTATGCTTTTTAGATCGGGAACTGCGATATATCAGAATTAATCAAGTTTTCGCTGACATTAACGGTTTGACTATAGAAGAACATCTAGGACGCAAATTTGGAGAAGTGTTGCCAGCGATGGCGGCTGAGTTAGAGCAACAGTTACAACGGGTGTTGGATACTGGAGAACCCCTGCTGAATGTGGAAATTAGCGGTGATACAAGAGAGGAACCCGAACGTTACGGTTACTGGCTGGGCAACTATTACCCAGTTAACAATGCAATGGGTGAAACAGTAGGGATTGGAATTATTTTGGCAGATATGACAGCAGCAAAGGAAACAGAAGTTGCTTTGCGGGAAAGCGAAGAAAGGTTCCGAACAATCTTCAATCAGGCAGCTGTGGGGATTAGTCTGGTAGCGTTGGATGGACAATTTCTACAAATTAATTCTGCTCTGTGCGAAATTACTGGATACAGCCATGAAGAGTTAATTCAAATGAACTTCGAGGAAATTACCCACCCTGATGACTTAGAAGTTGATTGGGAGAATGCTCGGCGAGTCTTGGCAAAAGAAATTAGTGGTTATTCCCTAGAGAAGCGCTACATCCGCAAAGATGGTTCCATTGTTTGGGTAAACCTAACTTCATCAGCAGTTTGGAATACTAACGGACAACCAAAGTATGCATTAGGCATTATTGAGGATATTAGCGAACGCAAACGAGTTGAAGCCACACAACAGTTTTTAGTCGAAGCCAGTACCTTACTAGCTGCCTCATTAGATTATGAGATCGCTTTGGAAAGTGTGGCTAATCTGGCAGTTCCAACCCTCGCAGACTTGTGTATTGTAGATGTTTTCCAGGAAGATTGGTCAAGTAAACAAATTGCGATCGCAATTGCCGACCCTACAAAACTAAATATTTTAGACGAAATCCGACGACGTTATCGACCCAAAAGCAGAGCCAAACAGCTTGTCCGGCAGCTAAGGCTAGGAATATCTGCCTTTTACTCCGAATTATCTGACTCTAATCTTGTAGAGATGGCTGAAAATGAGGAACATCTGCAATTGCTGCGAAGCTTGGGTATCCGTTCTCTCATGGTGATTCCAGTCCGTTCCCGTGGGCAATTATTTGGAGCAATCTCTTTTTTTACCGCCGAATCTGGTCGGTACTACCAACAAACAGACTTGGCTTTAGCAGAGGATATTGCTCGTCGGGCGGCGACAGCCATCGACAATGCTAGACTCTACCAGGAAACTCAACAGGCAAAACAGGAAGCTGAACGGTCTGTCAATCGCACAGTACTTTTACAAAAAATAACTGCTGCCTTCTCGGAAGCCTTAACTCCCCAACAGGTGACTGATGTAGTGGTGAACCAAGGCATTGCCGCTTTGGAAGCTACTGGTGGTTCCGTTGTCTTACTTACTGAAGGAAATACTACCCTAAAAGTTGTGCAAGCAATTGGCTATCCGCAAACACTCATAAATACTTGGACAAGTTTTCCGCTAACAGCACCTAACCAAATAGCAGAAACAGTCAGAACTGGGCAGCCGATTTTTTTAGAAAATTTAGCAGCCATGATTGCTAGATATCCCGACTTAGCAGATTTTGTGACTGTTATAGCGAATAATGCCTGGGCTTCCATTCCCTTGATAGTAGAAGGTAAAGTA
>NZ_JAWJTF010000177.1:0-7953 GCF_048836525.1 Nostoc sp. CALU 546 | reverse complement strand
GCATATTCAGTAAATCGCAAAGTTTTGCTAAAGAGCGATCGCTAAGTAGACACTCAGTAGAAGTTAGTTCTAAATAATACCTATTTTATAATTAAAACTTATATTCAATAAAAGAGGTTCAAAAACTGAAATTATCAAGAATGTACATCCACCCAAATAATGACCATTGACGACTTTACCAAAACAGCTTGCACTAACTGATTCAGAAACCCTTGACGAAGTTCTGGATTGTTTAAGTGAAAATATTTCTATTGAGACCCAAGGAGTTTGCGATCAGAAAACTCTATTTGAAATATTAGTGAGAGCAGCAAGTAGTGGAGATAGTATTGAGAATACAACAAAAGTTTTAAATAGTAGTCCATGTGGTAGCGATATCAGGTATCACTTAGATAAAATCAATAATTTTGAGCAGCTAGAAAATCAAATCAATTTAGCTCTCAAAAGTAGAATTCCTCATCGTATTAAAAATGCATATCATAAAATTGCCATTGATTTAAATTTAATTCCTTACTATGGGAAACCTGATAGTGATGAAGACCCTTATATTTATAGAAGTCAGGCTAAGTCAGGAACTTGTTCTTTTTATGCCTATGCAACTTTATATATATTAACCAAGGGGAAACGGATTACACTGGCGATTAGAGGAGTACGTTGGTTAGATACAAATGTTGCCATTATCACCTACTTATTAGCTGAACTTGAGACTATTAAAGTAAATGTAAAAACACTGTATTTGGATAGAGGATTTTTTAGTATCGCTGTAATCAGGTGGTTGCAAGCCTTGGATATTCCCTTTATAATGCCAGCGATTAGAAGAGGAAAAAAGGGTGGTGTAAATCAATTTCTTAAAGGCAGAAGTAGTTATAAAACTACTTACACAATGGGTGAAGAGAAAGATAATAATGTTACCTTTAGCTTATGGATTATCTGCAAATACAAAAAAGGGACAAGAAAACAACATGGTATTGAATACTTTGCTTATGTTGTTTATAAGTCGAAAATAAACCTATCTTACATTCATCAAGATTATCGAAAAAGATTTGGAATTGAAAGCAGTTATAGATTAAAAAATCTATGTCGAATCAGAACAAATAATAAGAAGCCCGTATTGAGATTATTATATGTTGGTATTTCTTTTGTGTTAGTCAATATTTGGGTTTATCTTCTTTGGTTTAAGATTAGTCGAAAACGAAAGGGTAGGCGATTAATTTATCGTAACCTTTTCTGTCTTAAACAAATGTTAGCTTTTCTACGTCAAGTTGTTGAGCGCAAATATGGAAGTGTTAAAGGTATTTATATTCCATCGGGTTAGCAATCGTTAAAAGTTGCTTAACTATAAGTAAAAGTAATTTATCCCAGCCTACGGGTTAAGATAGTTTCGCAGAAAATGTATCTCAAGTTACAAAATATTGGCGATCGCTCTCTTGGAAAAAACTTTGCGATTTACTGATATTAAGTTTTCCCTTTGCGGCAGTTGTACTAACATTTGCAGGTAAATTTTATTTATGGTAGTCATGGTAGAGCCAACAAAATTAAAACAATAATATTTAAAGCCAAAGTATACTATTAGACAAACACCTCTTTCTAATTTAGCAATCAGAACTATCATTAAGACAAGTGGTAGTCGTTGAGAAATCCGGAATTAGGGATTAGGGAGCCTTATAGATTCTTGTCCCACTAGCTGTACAGCCTATTCATCCAACTCAGTAGAAAAGTAGTCTCAATGTAGCGGCAACTGCAAAAACAGGTTCAGTACTGCAAACAAGGGTGGTTTGAAACCAGAGTTTACTTATGGTGTACTTACTTAACAATTTTGTAGATGCTGCCTACGGACAAGTTATGCTATGTCTCTGCCCACTCACCCAAAGCTATACCACTTTACAGATGTAACAATCTGATCCGATCCGCTCTCTACCTGAAACAGGTGATGCACCTGAACTTAAGATTATGGAATGATGAAACTGTAACTCCTAACACTCTTTCAAAAATACAGGTTATAAAACCCCAAACTAAAGTGTAAAACTTTGTTTGATCCACAAGCAAAAGCGAATTAGCAATCTCAGGTCAATTGAGTTTCCTAAGCAGCTCTTAAGTTATGATTCAGTTTAAATCTGGTTTTAGGATATTTGAGAAATTTTTCGTTGAATAAAATCAATACTAAACTAGCCTTGAAATATCGGTTTTTCCATCCATACCACCAACAGCCAATCAACCCAGCTTCCTACCAATTCCAAATTCGTGCGGCTACACCTCCTGATTTGATGGGTGTTGCCCAAATTATTACTGAAAGTTTTCACTCCCACAACGGTATATGGGGATGGGCTTTCCCATTGCTACGTCTGGGTATTTACGAAGACTTAAGGCATCGGATGGCATCACCTGCGCCCCGTCATGTTTGTTTAGTAGCTTTTGAAGCTACTAGTGGTGAGGCTAATAACTTAGTGGGAAGTGTGGAATTGGGTGTACGTTATAGTGATTCATGGAGCCAGGTTGGCGTAGGTTTTCCTTACTTATCTAATTTAGCGGTTCACCCAAAATACCGTAGACATGGTGTAGCTTCAGGATTACTTACTAGCTGTGAAAAAGTCTCTCGTGAGTGGGGATTTCAAGACTTATATCTTCATGTTTTAGAAAATAACCATCAAGCAAGACAGCTTTATTTCAAGCTGGGATACCGGGTGCATAAAGTTGAATCTAATTGGAATACATTTTTTCTCAGACGCTCAAGCCAGATGTTATTGCACAAGCACCTGAGTGCTGACTAGATTATCTGAATCGGATTTTAGTAATTGTCAAGTTTTGTATTTAATTACTTTGGTAATTAAATACAAACGAATCTAATCAAAACAATTCGCAATTACTTTTTGCGTTAGCGAGTCTGCGTACTCTTTCAGAGAAGCAAGCTACGCTTTTAGCGTCTCGTAGAGAGCGTCCGGGGATTTAGACCACGCTCCAAAACGGGCTGGCTGCCTGTCTTGCTGGGGGCTTAAACCCCCAAAGTGCGTTAAAAATCCAGCCAATATTTAGCTAAATATCTAAATAACAGCTAAAATATATTTATTAGCTTCGCCAATTAATCGCTTTTGATAATTCTTTTTAAAAATAAAATTTGATTTATACTTTTTACAAAAAATCCTCTCGGAAATATTAAAAAAAGTATCTTTTGGTAAAAACTTTTAATATTTTAAAATATTAAATTTTGTCTTTTTGGATTTATCATGAACAAATATTTTAAAGTATTAAATATAGATAAATAAATGGATTATAGTGAGAGAGTATGCGAAATTAAGCTTAACAAAATCATCACTTCCTCATAATAACTTTGTAATTAAGATATTCATCTTTATAAAAACTTTAATAAAACACTCCAATAGTTTACAGACAAATCTAGTTATATCTCATAAAATGTAATCACTCAATTGCTGAAATAACAGCTATCTATTGCTATTTTAGTTAAATTGGCCAGAAAGGTCTTGATAATAAAAGAATTCAACAACCCCATTTTATATAACAACTAGTTTTGTTTTGAAGTGCATACTACTACCACATTCGTTGAAAGTTTAAAAAACATGGATAGCGAACAGCATCGACGCTATCAGACCTCTATGGTATCAACTTATTACCCTGAAACTAGTTTCCTTGACTCTCTTGTCATGTCAGACGGAACTGAGCAATCGCAAAGTTTGGATATCCTGACACGTTTGCACAGTGGAGAAGTCTTCATCGTCAATAGTCGGAGACGAAATGGATTAATACTCTTTAAGCGCTACCATGCAGAGTTTGCTGGGCCTGGGGCTGCTGTGGGTGGGGATTATGATTGTGATTGCCAAAGGGCACTCCCTATAGGTAATCTGTCTTTGTTAACTCCCGAATCTAATGAAGATCGTCAGAAGGCTTACTTGATTAGACGACAGTGGATTCGATTGATTAAACAAATTACAGAAAACCCGGTGCCTGGGCAGCGAGTCCAAAAAATTCTTGATCAATTTGAACAATACTTCCCACCAGAAATAGTGCATCTTCTGCCGGATGTTGCCTTTGCTCTTTTAGTGGGTGTGCTGCCACAAACAGTAGGGATAGTACGTCGTTTGGGTAGTGAGATGGACAGCAGATTTAATTACTGAACTAATTGCTAAGATTCCAAATTTGCCAAAGCAGCTTGGACTCGATTTACGGTGCGGGTATTTTCTTCTATTGTTCCAACAGTAATTCGCAATCCTCCGCTAATGTGTCGCACAAGAGTGCCGAGTGTCCTAAGTTTTTGGTGGAAAGTTTTTAAAGCAGTATCTTGTAGATGAGAGCCATTTGGTTGAAGACGCAGGTAAATAAAGTTGGCAGCACTTGGGGTAATTTGTAGTTCTGGTTGTTGGGATAAAATTTCGATGAGTTTCGCTCGTTCACTCAGAGTTTGGGAAATCGATTCAAGTAAGAGTGTGCGGTTTTGTAAAGCAACTAATGCTGCTGCGATGGAAAAGCTGGGGAGATTGTAGGGTAAGCGAACTTTTTCTAAGATGGCGATCGCTTCGGGATGAGCGACGCAATAACCAACACGGAGAGCTGCTAATCGGAAGGCTTTAGAAAAAGTACGTAATATCATCCAATTAGGGTGTTGAGTTAATTCATGTACTAGAGTATTTTTACTGAATTCAAAATAAGCTTCATCAATTACTACCAAAATATGTTGTGGTAAACTTTTTAGCCATGCCAACTCTGCCTCAGTTAAGCTATTGGCAGTCGGTGAATTGGGATGCACTACGAAAACTACGCGAATGGGAGGATTTTGAGTTTGTTCGATGGCTGACTGTGCGGCGCTGATGTCAATTTCAAAATTGGTTTCATTTCTACCCACTGCCACTACAGGAATGCCCAAAGTTTGCGCCAAAATCCCGTACATAGAGAAAGTGGGATTAGCAACGAGAATTGAACCTTCTCCTCCTAGACAGGTTGCGATTAATAAAGAGCGGATTAGTTCATCTGAACCATTGCCAACAGAAATATTAGCAGCAGTAAACAAAGACGATGAGAGGGCAGCTGACTCGTTGACATACTCGGCGATCGCATCCTTAAGTGTTTCATGTCCACCATCGGGATAACGATTTGTTTCAATTACTTGCTGATACGTCCAGACCAGCTTCTCTTTTAGCTCAGGTGGCAAATCGTAGGGGCTTTCATTTGTATCCAGCCGATCAAACTGTGTGGGGACAGATGCGGCTGTATCGCTGCTGGGGTGAGGTTTGTACGCACTAAATTGTGCTAAATCTGACCGGATGAAGGGAAGCATAGTTTTAGTTATTAGTCATTGGTAGTCATTAGTCATTGGTAAATAACAAAGGATAAATGACTAAGGACATAGTTATATAAGAGTTTAATATTTTACAGCTTCAAGGTAATTGGCAAAAGAGGCGAATTGCCTGCCAAATTTTTTCCATAACATTACCTAAAGCGTGGTCACTGTCGAGTTCGACTAACTCCACCCAAGGACGTGAACGCGCAAAGTCACGACTGGCTTCGATGGGGATAACTTCATCCTTTTTTCCATGCAAAATTAGGGTTGGGATAGGACGTTGCAAAAGCTTTTCTTGGTGTTGGGCGGCATCTGCTACGAAATCGTAACTTAAAGGAATTGATCGGCCTTCCCCATAGTGGTAGACCATGATATATTTTTCTTGTTGCCAACGCTGCACTTCTTCATTTCCTAGCTTGGGCAACCAATGAGATAGAAACCCAAAAGCTGGTGCTAGCAGTACAAGACGCTGTACTTGTAAATATTGCTGACCCAAGTGGGCAGCGGTCAAACCGCCCAAACTTGAGCCAATCAGCGTTACTGGCGTAGAATCATTACTGAATTCTGCGGCAACTTGAGTGATCTGACGAGTGATGGTCAATTGGGAAAAATCGCCAGCATTCAAATCGGGAATTTTCAGCTTTGTTTGAATTTGGGAAAAGCGATCGCTTATATCCCGTGCTTTGGCAGAATTAGGGCTGGAAGCAAAGCCGTGCAAGTAGATATACTGAGTAAACATCCAAGTTTTACCGTTAGGGTCGTCCTTAGTCATTTGTCATTGGTCATTAGTTTTAGCTTAAACAGTAAGAGACAAAAGACAAAGGACAATGACCTAGTTAACGCATTGTGACAAATTCCTCTGCGGCTGAGGGATGAATACCCACAGTGGCGTCAAAGTCTTTTTTGGTTGCGCCCATTTTCACAGCGATCGCCATACCTTGAATAATCTCGGCTGCATTTTCACCTACCATGTGAGCGCCTAGCACTTTATCAGTGTTGCTATCAACCACTAACTTCATCATTGTCTTCTCTTGCTTACCAGTCAAACTGTGGTACATGGGCCGGAAGCGAGTGCGATAAATGGTAACAGCATCACCAAGTTTCTCGCGGGCTTCGGCTTCTGTCCAGCCGACTGTTGCGGCTTCTGGATTAGAAAATATAGCTGTGGGAACAGTTTCGTGAGAAAATTCACGGCGGTTATTTCCGAATTCACTATCGGCAAAAGCGCGACCTTCGCCAATGGCCACGGGAGTTAAACTGATTCGGTCAGTGACATCGCCAACAGCGAAAATATTCGGTTGACTAGTTTGACTATATTCATTGACTGCGATCGCATTTGTAGTGTCATATCCAGGCCCTTCGATGGAACTAGGGACAAGATCAACCCCAGCATTTTCTAAACCCAGTCCATCTACATTGGGAGTTCGACCTGTCGCCACTAAAAATACGTCGGCAATTATTGGTTCTTGATCGTCTTCTGATAAGGTCAGTTTCAAACCTTCTGGCACACGTTCAATTGCTTTCACCACATTATTCTTAATCAGCCGAATTCCGTGGTTCGTCATCCCCTCTTCAATTTCTGTGCGGACATCCTCATCAAAACCCTTCAAAATCTTTTCACCTCTGGTAATTTGTGTCACCTCAGAACCCAAACCACGCATAATACAAGCAAATTCTGTGCCGATATAACCAGCGCCAATAATGACGATGTGTTTTGGTTGTTCTTTTAAATGAAAGATTTCGTTGGAGGTAATGCCATATTCCACTCCTGGTAAATTTGGCTTGACAGGACGCCCACCAACAGCAATTAAAATTTTTTCCGCTGTAACTTTTCGTCCATCAACTTCTACGGTGTGGGGGTCTAGCAATGTGGCGCGACCAGAAATTAGTTCCACTCCGGCTTTTTCTAAAAAGCTTATATGTAGTTGCGACAGTCGCCGAACTTCATTATCTATAGATGTAATGAAATATTCCCAGTTAAACTCAGCATTACCCACTTTCCAGCCATAGCCTGAAGCATCACTGAACAATGCAGGAAAGTGAGAGCCATAGACCATAAGTTTTTTGGGAACACAACCGCGAATCACACAAGTGCCACCAACTAAATCATATTCAGCGATCGCCACTTTTGCGCCATAACTAGCCGCTTTTTTGGAAGCCGCCAAACCTCCAGAACCCGCACCAATCACAAACAGGTCGTAATCAAAAGTCATAAATTTATGTTCTCTTTAGCAACAAATCAGTTCCAGGGAACTTACACACGGAATGTGATTGAACCTATATAAGGATATCCGGTGAATCCTGTATAAGTCCTGTCCTTGATTTAATCTAGCGTTAGCAGATGTTATCTAGTCGTAGGGAATATCACTTTTTGGTGTGGTTGTTGTAGGTTTTGTTGGAACAGCTAAGTTCCACAGGATTTACGCAATATTAATAACAAAACGAACGGTATTCGGTGTTTGCAGAGCATCTTGTACCCCCATTAGCAGTTTTATGTGCTTGGAGAGTCGCTTGGGGTATCGGGTGTTGGCTCAATTGGTGGGGTATCGGGTGTTGGCTCAATTGGTGGGGTGTCGGGTGTTGGCTCAATTGGTGGGGTGTCGGGTGTTGGCTCAATTGGTGGGGGTCGGGGGTTGGCTGCGTATGGGGGGGTGCGGGGGATGGGTCGC
>NZ_JAWJTF010000204.1:0-4520 GCF_048836525.1 Nostoc sp. CALU 546 | reverse complement strand
ATTCCGAATACCCATTTATCGTTGAAGTTAAAATAAAGGAATGAGGAACTATGGCTCAAATTCCAGCTTCTAGCGATCGCCAATTTTCTGCTGATA
Organism: Nostoc sp. CALU 546; assembly: GCF_048836525.1. NCBI lineage: Bacteria > Bacillati > Cyanobacteriota > Cyanophyceae > Nostocales > Nostocaceae > Nostoc > Nostoc sp. CALU 546. The sequence continues at coordinate 4,424 of NZ_JAWJTF010000204.1, read as the reverse complement.
CTGAAATTTGGTATAGCCTCAAATGTGCGATCTCCACTAGTTCAGGTTTTCAACGCTGGCAACTAGAACGTGATGCTCAATTACAAGGAATTCGCTTAGAACAGCAGGTACAACGGTATTTAAGGGAAACTTTAGAAACTTTAGCTTACTAAAAATTAAGTAAATCTTGTATATTTGTTTGCAAGCGACGGAGTTGACGGTATGCACTCTCCAAACGTTTGCCATCAACTTCCACTTCATTGGTGGGATAGTTTTCAATAATTTCGATTAGCGATACCTGCCCGTCTTGACTCGCAGAAAGAACCAAAGCGGCTCGCAAAGCCTGTCGATCTGCTCTCCGAGAAGGTGTATAAATAACCTGACTAATTTGATCCAAAATAATATTACCAATCCGGCTATTTAGCACTCGATCTAGAAATACAAGATTTACCTTTACCGGCTCCGTTAAATACTGACGAATGGCTTTGGGATCTTGTCGCGCCAAAGCAAAATTAACTCGAAGTGAACGTGAAAGTTCACCTGTTTCGGCAAAAGTGGATAGCTCCTCTACAGAAAGTGATTCACGGAAGATACCATAGTTTAACACCACTCGTTCCGCACCAAAAACAGGAGTGGACACAAGTAGAAGACACGTACTACCTACTAAAACTAAAATGCGACGCAGCCCCAAAAAATTAAAATGCATGTTTCCCTATTTCCAATAGGTTTGCTTTTATTGTGATGATATTCCAGCAACATTATTTGCAGCATCTAGCTTTAGGAAATACAAGAAATAAATCAGCCAAGGCAGGATAAGCGCTTAGACAAGACAGCGAGAGACTTGTTTATAGACTCACCTCATCCCAAAAGCCTCTCTTGTAGAGTTTGGCGAAAATCCATTTATCATCTCAATTAACAAGGCTTGGGGCCTAACCTTAACAATTTGCTCAAGTAAATTGTTAAGGGTAGGCAAACTTCGGCTACAGTGTACTAGTAGAATTTTCTGAATAAAAGAATATAACTAATGTATAAGTTCTGTGATCTATCTAAGGAATTTAGCTGAATCAGCGCTAATCATCCAGTATAGTTTTGCATAGATTTTACAGCAGCTACAAGGCTGCTACCTTCAATCTTGTTCGACACACCATAATTCAGCACATCACAGACGGAAAAAATGAAATACCGGGGTTTTCACATTTCTCTAGCGAAAAATTTTCGCCTTCTTTCTAGCAGTCATCTCAAATATACTTTGCGCGTGGGAGCGGGACTAACGGCAATGCTTGTTGTTTCCGGCGGCTCAATACTACTACCTGGTGAGGTTAATGCTGGTGCTACTCGCCCAGAAGGTATTGCCCCAACCCTGACAGCGCAAGTTCCGACAACAGCCGCAGTGATTTACGTTAATCCCGCAACTGGTGCAGATAGTGCTGGTGCTGGTGCAACATCAGCAGCACCCTACAGAAGCATCAGTTTCGCTCTGAGTCAAGCTCAACCAGGTGCAGTTATTCAACTAGCACCTGGGAACTATAACCAAGAAAGTGGCGAAACCTTCCCCCTTTTGCTTAAACCAGGGGTAACACTGCGGGGTGATGAAGCTACTAAAGGTCAGGCGATATTAATTACAGGTGGAGGTTTCTACACTAGTCGCACCTTTGCCCAACAAAACATTACAATCCTTGCCGGACAAGATACCACGATTACTGGTGTCACCGTCACCAACACAAATAGCCGGGGTACGGGTGTGTGGGTGGAGTCAACTAATCCGATTATCAAAAACAGTACTTTTACTAACAGTGCCAGAGAGGGTGTTTTTGTCACAGGTACAGGCAATCCCAAAGTCGAAGGCAACTTCTTTGTGCAAAACCAAGGCAATGGGATTTCAATTGCTAGAGCTGCCCAAGGAGAAATTCGGAGTAACTTATTTCAGGATACTGGTTTTGGTTTAGCGATCGGCGGGACTTCCACACCTCTAATTGTAGAAAACCAAATTACCGAAAACCAAGACGGTCTTTTTATCTCAGAGTCAGCCAAGCCTGTATTGCGTAAGAATGTCATTCAGAACAATAAGCGAGATGGCTTAGTAGCAACTGTCAGCGCTCTACCCGACCTTGGCACTAACGAAAATCCTGGTGGCAATCTTATTCGCAATAACACTCGTTATGATGTGAACAACGCCACCAAAACCAGTACAATTCTTGCTGTTGGCAACGATATCGATCAGAAAAAGATTTTCGGCTCAGTAGATTTTGTTGCGGCAAGTGTTGATATACCACCTGGAGGGCCTGTCGCCTTTAAGGATGTGCCAGCAAATTACTGGGCAAAAACCTACATCGAAGCTTTAGCATCCCAAAATATTATTGCTGGTTTTCCTGATGGCACCTTTAAACCTAATGATCCTGTAACCCGCGCTCAATTTGCCACTATTGTCACTAAAGCCTTAACACCACCATCCAAACGCGCAGGTATTCAATTTAAGGATGTAGCAAGCAATTTCTGGGCTTACGCTGCCATTCAATCTGCTTACCAAAGTCAATTTGTTTCTGGTTATCCCGATGGCACTTTTAAGCCACAGCAGCAAATTCCGAGAGTGCAAGCATTAGTCGCTCTAGCTAATGGCTTGGGCTTAACTGCCAATAATCAGAATGTCCTTTCCTTTTACACCGATGCTGCCCAGATTCCTAGTTATGCGATTGCTCCTGTTGCTGCGGCAACTGCACGGCAACTAGTAATTAACTATCCCACAGCCAAGCAACTCAATCCTAATCGTCAGGCGACTAGAGCCGAAGTTGCTGCCTTTGTTTACCAGGCACTCGTCAATGCCGGACGTGCTCAACCAATTCCTTCATCCTATTTGGTAACAGTTCAGTAAATACCTAATTAGCAAATTGGAAGCGCCAAACTAACAAATTATCAGTTTGGCGCTTCCAATTAATGTGAGTTTTTTTATTCTAGGGTTTTTAAACATAAAAATTGGGGTCTTTAAATATAGCTAACCCCATTTGAATGTTATTGAGTTTATGGTCAGGGTCTTTATATTGGCTGACCCCGTTTCAACGATTTCTAGTTTCTCAGAAATTTTTGCTTTTTGGAATTTCCTAATAATTTTTTTATTTTTTTCTCTGTTGATATTTTAATCTTCATAACATCATTAATAAATTTGAAGAATATAAAGATATGCAAAAAGAAAGCAGTAAAAAATTAACAGCTAAATTTCTCGCTTCAGGAATTAGGATTTTTACCCGACTGGGGGCTTGCTTGCCGCCGCTGTTCCCAGCGCCAGAGGAAAACCATGAGAGCAACGATCGCTACTTGGAGAGCTAAACTTGGCAAAGCACTCTCAACATCGCGTCCGGCAAGGACTTGGAAAAAAAAGATAAATGCGCCAATGGAGCCAGAAGCACCGAAAGCAATATAGATAAATTGTCGTAAGCCACGATAAGGAGCGGCTATTTCTGCTTTAAGGCTGGCATATTGTTCAGGGTTAAGACGATTTTTGGGATTTTGGTTTATCATGACTAAATCATGTTATACTCTTAGATTGTGTACGCCGATGTGGCTCAGTGGTAGAGCAGCTGATTCGTAATCAGCAGGCCGTGGGTTCAAATCCCATCATCGGCTTTGATAAAAGTATTGCTCAATAGTCAAGTTTGACATAAATCAAGCATTTTGCGGTTCTTTGGTTAATTTGATGGAATCTCGAATTATCACTCAAACTCAGTTTCGCAGAAGGCTTTTAATAAATCAATACAATTAGCGATCGCTCCTAAATGAGCAATTTCATAACCGTGGGTATTTTGGGTAGGAAACGCCAAACAAGCAGCACGCCCAACATGGCCAAATTTCATCGCAATTGAAGCATCGCTGCCAAACTGGCTCAGTATCGTTAGCTGCACTGGTATATCAAGTTGTTTGGCAGATTGGCGCAGTTGTCCATTTAGCCCCTCATCATATATCCCATAAGCATCTTGAGATAAAAGTACAGGACTTTCCCCATCCTTAAAAGGATATTCCTCGGATAATGGACAAACTTCTAAAGCAATTAACGCATCCAAGCGTTGATTTTGGGTGAAAAATAATGCTCCAATTGCTCCTACTTCTTCTTTGGCTGAAGCTACCAAATAAACATCAACAGCGGGCTGTTTAAGATTTTCAGCCAAAGCTAGCAAAATTGCAACAGAGGCTTTGTTATCCAAGGTGTAACTGGCGATATGATCCTTTAACCGAATTGGATGCTTACGATGCTTGCCGATTACCATTCTAGTTCCCGGTCGAATGCCAGCTGCTTCTAATTCCGCAGATGTCAGCTTCGTTTCAATCCAGGCATTTTCCCACTTAACAGTAGTATCTTCCTGCTGCACTTTTTGGGGCGATTCGTGGGAAACATGGCGGGAACCAAAGCTGAGAATACCGCTAATGGTTTCGTTATCTCCCAATAAATCTACAAC
>NZ_JAWJTF010000062.1:0-57410 GCF_048836525.1 Nostoc sp. CALU 546 | reverse complement strand
TAATTCTATATGACTGGCTGATAACTTGTCCTTTAAAACCGGACTCGCGTCCCAATGTGCTAATGTAACGCCCCTGGCCCCTGATAGGCGAAACAAACAACAAGCTTATCTCATTTCAACTCCATCCCTTAAATGTTGGAGTCATCTTAACTCCTAACTCTTAACTCCTGACTCATAACTCCTTTTGCCTCATATTCCCATAACCAAAAATTAGCAATGCCTCCTACCAACCAACAACCCGCAACTAACCCCACATCCAATTTGGATTTTTTTAGCATTCCCCAATCTTTCCTTTTACAAATAGGTACAGCGTCTATATTACTGCTGCTCATTACCGGAAAAACTACAGTAAGAGCACTAGAATCCATCGGGGAAGCCAGTGAAGAATTATTTCGAGGCGATCGCCTACCCAACCTCGACTTCCCAGATGAACACGAAATCAATCAAGATGAGAAGATATACACCAAATAATTATTTGCTCAGGAACAACCCGGTGAGCATTCAGTGCAAAACCTAGAACCGTAAACAGTAATTAGCTTTACAAGAATAGAGAATATGGGTTCCCTTTTATACTCTTCGTCTCAAACTGCGGATATATACCCGGTGTCGGAATTATTTTTGCGTCATCGTCTCCAGGTAGTGGAAGAATTGTGGGAGTCAGTTCTCCGGCAAGAATGCGGTCAGAATATGGTAGATTTGTTGCGGCAGTTGCGCGATCTATGTTCACCAGAAGGACAAGCAACAAATGACCAAGCATCCTCAGCCGTTAAATTAATTGAACAACTAAATATCAACGAAGCAATCCGTGCGGCTCGTGCTTTCGCTCTATATTTTCAGTTGATCAACATCATAGAGCAGGAATACGAACAACGGCAGCAATTGAGTCGCTATGAAGCAGAAACAGAGCCTACAGACGCAGAAAGAGCATCTAATGTCAATTACTCGTCCAATCAAAGAGAAGATGATGCGCCTGTTAGCAAGGGAATCGCAGCAGAATTGCTGGCAAAAAATTATCTAGAAAAAGCGCAAGTCAAACCAAAAGGGACTTTTGCTGCTTTATTTCCCTATTTATTCAAACTGAATGTACCACCCCAGCAAATTCAACGTTTAATTGCACATCTGGATGTGCGTTTAGTTTTCACAGCGCACCCGACGGAAATTGTTCGCCATACTATCCGGGATAAGCAGCGCCAGGTGGTACAACTCTTGCAAAAGCTGGATACCTTAGAAAACCATTTTGGTACTACAGCCGGGGGATATGCTTGGGAAGCAGCAGATGTCCGCGAACAATTGCTCGAAGAAATTCGCCTGTGGTGGCGCACAGATGAACTGCACCAGTTCAAACCTACGGTGCTAGATGAAGTAGATTATGCCCTGCACTACTTCCAAGAAGTTTTATTTGATGGCATTCCCCAACTTTATAAACGTTTCAAACATACCCTATCCAATACCTTTCCTTGGCTAGAACCACCGAGTAAAAACTTTTGCTCTTTCGGTTCTTGGGTAGGCTCAGACAGGGATGGGAATCCATCAGTCACACCCGAAATTACCTGGAAGACAGCTTGCTATCAGCGCAAAATGGTGATCGGGAGATATATTCAGTCAGTGAAAAATCTGATTGAATTGTTGAGTGTGTCGATGCACTGGAGTGATGTTTTACCAGACTTACTGGAATCTCTAGAATTGGATCAGTCCCAGTTGAGCGAAGTTTATGACGCACTGGCGCTGCGTTATCGACAAGAACCCTATCGGCTCAAACTAGCTTATGTGCTGAAACGGCTGGAAAATACTCGCGATCGCAATCTAGCTTTATACAATCGAGAAACGCCAAAAAATCAAGATAGCCCCCTGTATCTTTCCGGAGCCGATTTTTTAGCAGAACTGCGGATGATTCAGCGCAACTTGACAGAAACAGGTTTAAGCTGTCGAGAATTAGAAAATCTCATTTGTCAAGTAGAAATTTTTGGTTTTAACTTGACACAGCTAGATATTCGCCAAGAATCATCCCGCCACGCCGATGCGCTGAATGAAATCCTGGAATACCTGCAAATATTACCTCAACCTTACAACGAACTCTCTGAGGAGCAAAGAGTCGCTTGGCTCACAGGAGAACTGCAAACCCGTCGGCCATTAATTCCGGCAGAATTGCCATTTTCCGAAAAAACCAACGATGTAATTGAAACCTTTCGCGTCGTGCTAATCGCTCCAACAAGAATTTGGTCTAAATATTTGCCAAACTTACATTATCAGTATGTGCCGCGACGTGAGCGATGTGCTGGAAGTGTTGCTGTTAGCCAAAGAAGCCAGACTTTTTGACCCCGCCATTGCTGTAGGAACTATTCAAGTTGTCCCCCTATTTGAAACAGTAGAAGACTTACAACGCTCCAGAAGCGTCATGCGGAAACTGTTTGAACTGCCGTTATATCGCGCCTTATTAGCCGGCGGCTACGAACAAACAAAAGCAGAAGATACCGATGAAAATTCATCCTCCCCTGCCTCCCCTGCCTCCCCTGCCTCCCCTGCCTCCCCTCCCCCCTCCCCCCTCACCCCCAACTTGCAAGAAGTAATGCTGGGGTATTCTGACAGCAACAAAGACTCTGGTTTTTTAAGTAGCAACTGGGAAATTCATAAAGCCCAAAAATCACTGCAACAAATAGCAGAAGGCTATGATCTAAATTTGCGGATTTTCCACGGACGCGGCGGTTCTGTGGGACGCGGTGGCGGCCCTGCTTACGAGGCGATTTTGGCTCAACCCGGTCATAGTATCAATGGGCGAATCAAGATTACCGAACAAGGAGAAGTTTTGGCTTCTAAATACTCCTTGTTGGACTTGGCTTTGTACCACATGGAAACCATCACTACAGCTGTGATTCAAGCTAGTCTACTGCGGACAGGGTTTGATGATATTGAACCCTGGAACGAGATTATGGAAGAATTAGCAGTGCGATCGCGTCAACATTATCGTGCTTTAATTTACGAACAGCCTGATTTTGTTGACTTCTTCCACCAAGTAACCCCAATTGAAGAAATAAGCCAGCTACAAATTAGCTCTCGTCCAGCCCGCCGTCCATCTGGTAAAAAAGATTTAAGCAGTCTGCGAGCTATTCCTTGGGTATTTAGCTGGACACAAACTAGATTTTTGCTGCCTTCCTGGTACGGTGTTGGCACGGCTTTACAAGAATTCTTGAACGCAGAACCAGAAGAACATTTGAAATTGCTGCGCTACTTTTATGTTAAGTGGCCCTTTTTCAAGATGGTGATTTCTAAGGCTGAAATGACCTTGGCAAAAGTAGATATGCAAATGGCACATCACTACGTCCAAGAATTGTCAAAACCAGAAGATCAACTTCGTTTTGCCAAAGTTTTTGATCAAATTGCCAGCGAGTTTTATCTCACAAGGGATTTGGTGTTAAAAATCACCGATCACAATCAACTGTTAGATGGTGATCCTGTATTGCAACGATCTGTGCAGTTACGCAATGGCACAATTGTCCCCTTGGGATTTATCCAAGTTTCACTACTCAAGCGCCTACGCCAGTCCTTAAACACTACTGCTACTTCTGGAGTTATCCATTCTCGCTACAGCAAAGGTGAGTTACTGCGAGGAGCATTGTTAACTATTAATGGTATTGCAGCAGGGATGAGAAATACAGGTTGATTGGGCATGGGGCATGGGAATAAGGGACAAATGACAAATGACAAAAAATAGAATTTTAATTTGCACTTTTTTGGCATTGTCATTAGGTTTTTTTGGTGCTTACACCAGTGGGCAAATTACCATAATGCTGCATAGCCAAAAATGCCAAAACCAACCTTGGGGTTTAAAGGAGATGTGTAACGCTTGGATGACACCAGGAGCAATATGGCAAGGTAGCACAACAGGACTATGGACAGGCACTATTTTAGGGGGGTTTATTGGTGGTTTGGTGACGCGACAAGCTCGTGATTAGTCTGTTGACTAATTAATCAAGCGTGAATTCGACGAACCTCTCCTTAACTTGAACTTTAGTTAAAGTCTGTCCCTTTGCACTTGCAAGTCGGTTTGGTTAAGAAAGTTATCTGTTGAGGTGAGCAGGGAAAGAAAAATTGCTAATAAACTTTCTTTCTTACCCTGCCTCACTTTCTTATCCGAATTGTATTGTCCCCACTTGTGACTATCCATTAGTCAGATTTTTCTTAACACTTTCGTTCACCGCTTTTGCCTAGAATTGGTATTAAAGGGTATGTCCAAAGATTTATGAAAATCTTCCTGAACTTTGCGAGTTAAGCGGCGGGAGACTTGGCGGACGATTTGGTTAAGTACGCGATCGCCTGTAGATTGAACTAGAGACTTGGGTAATCGCTGAATAAACCTAGGAAAGTGAATATAAACTATTAAATCTAATTCCCATTCAACTCTTGTAACCTCCCCAATACTAGAGGAAACATCCGTTTCTATTAACTTGAGAGCTGCGTGGTAGTCTACGTCATAACCAGGCGGCTGATAGTCAGGAATGGGGATTGTACGGATGCGGTAAATACCTTCCTCTGGGGGCAATAATTCTAAACCAATTTTCGGTTCTACTTCATAACCGAAAGAACCAAAACGACCAATTACTAAAGCATAGCCATTTTCCCCAAGTGATTGTACCTTCATAGGTTCAGCGCAGCGCGAAAACCATGAGGCGTGAGCATTGAGATACTCAGCAACCTTCTCTGCTGGGGCAGCCATTTCCATACAGTCTTGATAACGACCGTAAAATTTTGTGAGCGTTGCTACATTTGCTTCTGTTAATGTTTCCTTAGCTTCTTCTTGGGTGGAGGCTACAGGTAAAACGGCTTCTGTTATTTCCCAGGATTTATATTCGCTTTTTCTTGAAAGCATAAATGCATTACTGTATACTTTGGCGTTCGTCTATATTAATGATTCCCCACGCGCCTGGGTCATTTCGCATTCAAATCCCATTTTACTGAAACCTCATTAATCTGCCATCAACTCCATAGAATTACTAAAATAAAGAACTGAACAAGCACACAATAGTTTCCCAGGATAGCATTTCTCATGAAAGCATTTGTAGCAGGGGCAACGGGTGAAACAGGTCGCCGGATTGTGCAAGAATTGATAGCGCGGAATATTCCCGTCCGAGCCTTGGTGCGGGATATAGAGAAAGCTAGGGGTATTCTCTCTCCTGAAGCCGAATTAGTTGTAGGCGACGTTTTACAACCAGAAAGTCTGGCTGCTGCGTTGGGAGATAGCACAGTTCTGTTGGTTGCAACTGGCGCAAAACCGAGCTTTGACCCCACTGGCCCCTATAAAGTGGATTTTGAAGGGACTAAAAATTTAGTAGATGCTGCTAAAACAAAGGGAATTGAACATTTTGTCTTAGTTTCTTCTTTGTGTATTTCGCAGCTTTTCCATCCACTGAATTTGTTTTGGCTGATTTTGTTGTGGAAAAAACAAGCTGAGGAGTATATCCAAAAAAGTGGTCTGACTTATACGATTGTGCGACCTGGTGGCTTGAAGAATGAAGATAACCTCGACCCCATTGTGATGCAGAGTGCAGATACACTGTTTGAGGGTAGCATCCCCAGGCAGAAAGTCGCCCAAGTTGCGGTTGAGGCGCTGTTTGAAGCTGATGCACGGAATAAAATTGTCGAAATTGTTGCCAAACCTGAAGCTAGCTCCAAAACTTTTGGGGAATTATTTGCTAACGTTGCGTAATCAATCAGTGAAGAGTTAGGAGCAACACGCGCTAGGGGGCGCATCTATGCGCCCCCTATGAACAGTCGGTATGTATTGTCTGAAAATGAACTTTGCCAGAATGAGCGCGTCAATTATTGTTGTTAGCAAACAGAGCAAATTTGAAGGAGTTAGACTCTGAAAGGCTTTGAATTCAAGGGTGTTGAAAAACTTATTGGCCCAATAGCCGCGCTTCTCGGCTTTGTGTATTTGTTGCAATGGTATATTGGAGACTTGCGATCGCCTTCTGATCCCGTTTTTAGAGACCAACAGCCGCCTTTGGTGATGAAACAGGGCGACCCCTATATCCGCGCTTTAATGCGAACTATCTCGGCGAGTGAGGCTAGTGGGAACCGTCCCTATTCGCTGTTATACGGTGGACAGCAAGTTAATGACCTCAGCCGACATCCTGAGATATGCGTCACAATTGTCACAGGCCCCAACACAGGTAATTGTTCTACTGCTGCTGGCAGATATCAAATTATCAACATTACTTGGTATCGTTTAGCCCCCACTTATCATCCAAATCCAATGCAGATGATGTTTTGGACTGGTTATAGTTTTGAAGCAGAATATCAAGATGTAGTAGTTTACCGATGGTTAAATGATTCTAAAGTTTGGGGAGTTGATATTTCTCAACTGTTGCGTCAGGGAAAGATAAATGATGTTTTGCGGCGACTCTCTCCCACCTGGACAAGTTTAGGATATGGGATAGAAACTAATTCTGTTAGTAGCTCTTTACCTAAGATTTATCAGAAAATGTTGCAAGAAGAATTAACCGCAATTAATCAACCAACAGCCCCGAATTTGACACCATCCCCAACTCCTTCTAGCAAGGCAATAAAGAAGCAGTGAAGTTATCTTAATTTTTAACTTGCTGCGGACAAAAAATCTTTTATATTTTCCACAAATGCCAAGGTGTTTTCAAAGTGGATATTATGCCCAGCATTATCAATTATTCTCATCTGGGCAAATTCACATCTTTTAGCCATTTCTGTATTAATAGATATAAATTTTTTATCATATTCACCAACTAATAAGAGAATAGGAATTGTATTATCTTTTAGCTTTTCCCATAAAGAGGGTTGGTATCCAGTACCCATAAAGCGCAGTGACTTATCTAATTCCTGGGGATTGTTCTGTAACCTAATTTCTACCATGCGATCGTATTCTGGATGATTTTTGATACAAGCAAAAATCGGCTGATCATACCAATGTGATAAAAAAGTGGCAAAATCGTTTTTTTCAAAACTTCTTGTTACCTTTCTACCTATTTGCGTATCAAGTTTAATGCGTTCTAATCGTTCTGCTTCTGTTGGCAAACCTGGTGAAGCTGACTCTAGTACAACTTTATGAAAACGTTCTGGAAAATTCAGGGTGAGATATAAAGCTAATCTTCCACCCATTGAATAACCAACTAAAAAGCATTTGGCAATTTTTAACTCATCCAGCAAGTTGATTAATGCATGGGCAGTATTTGTTATTGTATAGTAATCATCCCCAGCCAAAACTTGGGTTTTGCCATGTCCAGGGAGATCAATTGTTAAATAGGAAAATTCATCAGATAGTAATTTTATAGCTTCATCAAATTCATTTATATTACCCATGAAACCATGCAGAAAAAGAATCAGTGGTTTTTCTGGGTTGCCCATGAAAGAATAGTAAAATTGATATTTTTCTCTTACCATAGTCTACTTAAAAACCATCTTTCTTGGCTGCACAGCATATTATCTTATGGAGTAAGCTTATTTAAGCATACGAGGAAATGAATTAAAATAGGTTGCTAAAAGTTTGCAACATAATATTGCTAAGGTAAATATCATGATGCACTATTGAATAGCGAATGTATCCTACATTATTTTTTTAATTTTTAAGGTAAAAATCGATCTAAAGCAGCTTTTAACTGTTTAATTTCAAGGTCAATATTACCTTCTTGTGCGGCTCTACCAATGCACTCGGTTAAATGTTCATCCAAAACAATTCGCGCTACCCGATCCAATGCGCCTCGGACTGCGGCAATTTGCAGTAAAACATCAGGACAAGGGGTACTTTGCTGCACCATTGCCTTAATACCACGAACATGTCCTTCTATACGCGATAATCGATTGACAATTCGCCGTAGAGATTCTTCACTATGGACGTGAGAATGAGCTAACTCTCCAGTCCCATGAGTATGATCTGTCTGCTCTTGCTCTGTATCATGATGGTGGGAATGTTCTGCTTGCTGGGGTGTTGGCAAGGATTCCTTACCTAATCTGTTTGATCCATTCATGGGTTATCAAAGGACTTGTAGTACTAAAATCCTAGCCTAGTACTCGACCAACCCAAAATTTATGAGTGGGGAGTGGGGAGTGGGGATGAGGGAGATTGAGAATAACTACTATAAACAATGCCCAATGCCCCATGCCCAATGCCCAATGCCCCTAACTCCACTACTGACGATTGGCTCTTTCTTGGGGAATAATCTCCGTTACGACCCTACCGCTAGGACTGCCACCTTTGACAACAATATTTTCTGTTTGCAGATTACCAACGGCTGTTTCACCCACAAAATTTATTTGTGGGTCAACTTGCCGATAAAGCACATTTCCCTGAGCTTCAACTAACTTATTGTCTAAATACCAAGTTAATGAATTGGATCTTAGAGACTGGCGACGCTGACCAACGGCGTTGACGTTACCTGTTAAATAAACAATTTTTCGCGGTATTATCATTTGACCTTGATTGGATGTCACTGTGACATTTTCGGTACGGTGGAACATTCGTGTGGGCGAGTGTGTGGTAATATTTTCTGTGTTCATGTTCCAGGTCATAGAGTTACTAGCTATTTGCAGTGGCGGGTCTAGTAATTCTAGTTGGGCATTTTTCTGGACAGTGGCAATTTTTGTTTTTAAGTTGACTTCGGCATAATTTCCCTTGCCGCGATCGCTAATTTTATTATCTTTGTAGCGATCAATTTCTATGGGGCGATCGCCAATCAGTTTTTCTTCTTTAATATTCCAGATCAAATGCTCGGTTCTAACTTGTAATTGGGGATCAGCTGAATTCGCTACTACTCCTCCAGAAAATTCCATTCGCTGTTCGCGGGTTTTAACTCGCGCTTCTTTCGCCACTGCTTGTAGTTGTTTATGAGTGCCGTTAATCTGGTTGCGGACAATCAACAAATCTTCTTGGGGCCGCCATTCTAATTCATTGCCTTGCAATACAATTCCATTACTAGGGTCTGTGGCAAATATCTTGCCTTTAAGAAACAACTGCTTCCCATCTTGCTCAATGTCTGCTACATCTGCCTTGATTTGGTAAACTACTTTGCCATCTTGGTATAGTTCACCATAAGGACTTTCAGCCTGACCAATTTGTTTTTCTTTGGTGTATTTTGCAGTTTTAGCCCTGACTTTCCAAATGGGTCTTCCCACTTCATCTGCTTGTTCTAGGGTGACATCAAAGAAAGTCAAATCGCTATCTGGATTAGATGAATCCGCAGTATTTTGTTGGGAAGCTGGAGGGGATTTACCCCCGCAAGCAACTAAACCAAATACCAAGAAAAAGGTCAAAGGTAAAATAAGAAAAGAGGGAGTGGAGGAGAAATTTTGAATTTTTCTCTTGCCCCATCTCCCCTTTTGATGAAATTTATACGCCATTATTCTTGGATTTCTAGGTGTCCATCACTACTTCTGGGGTCTTCTAAAAAACCGATACCAGATAAAGGCCGGTATGGATAACTTTGGCGAGGGGTTTTTTGAATATCCTCTTTGATGGCTTCTAAATCGATGTAGCGATCGCTTACATTAATTAAGCTGTCACTGGTCATCGATCGCAAGCTCACTACTTCTACCCGCACGCCACGATAGCTCACTGAATTAACTGCATAAGCTAAATCCCCATCACCGCTGACTAAAACTGCGGTATCATAGGAATCTACTAGTGCCATCATATCGACTGCTATTTCTACATCCAGGTTAGCTTTTTTAGAACCATCTGGTAGCTGGACTAAATCCTTAGCAATGACTCGATAGCCATTGCGACGCATCCACAGCAGAAAACCCTGTTGCTTCTCGTTTGTCCGGTCTACACCAGTGTAGAAAAAAGAACGCAACAGTCTGGAACCTCCAGTTAATCGGCACAATAGCTTGGTGTAGTCGATTTCGATTCCTAGTTGCAGTGCAGCGTAAAATAAATTTGAGCCATCTATAAATATGGCAACCCTACCCCGATTCTCCAAAACTTGTTCTGGCGTAAAGATCGAATCGTTTTCCAAATTATTCAACATCATTGTGATACCTCAATTTTTATCCCTGTTATTTTTGATACAAATTACCAACTTTTAGATGCTAGTCACAGCGGCTTATGATAATGTTCCGAGGCTAATTTAAATTCAGCCCCGATAAATTTTTTGAGAAAATAAGAGATTGAACAAAATCAGACTTTGATAAGGACTAATCGTTTTTCGGGGGTTCTATTCGCTTAAAAATAGGTTTGGGTGTACCCAACTCTTGTTTACTGGATAGTATTCCCCATGTAGCATGGGTGGCAAAAGGGGCAGTAACCGAACTTTGTATTTGATCGTTGAAGTTTATTCCGAAGCCCAGCTGCTGATAAATATCGCTACTGATGTTCGGAATAATTGGGGATAGCAGATAAGCTGCTAGTCTAACTGATTCTAGAACTGCGTAGAGAACCTTTTCCACCGACTCTTGCTGTCCCTGTTTATATAATGACCAAGGAGCTTGTTCATCAATAAACTTATTACTGGCTTGCACCAATGAAAGGATAGCCCCGCAGGCTTGATTGAAAGCTAGCTCTTGGTATGCTTGTTTCACCTGTTCCCCTAGACGTAAACCAATTGCTTTCAAAGGATTTTCGTCAGGAATCGCTTCATTGCCGATTGATGGGACTTTATTCTCAGCGCAGTATTTCTTCACCATGTTCAAGGTGCGATTGAGCAAATTACCTAAATCATTTGCCAAATCTGCATTCAAAACATTGATGAACCTTACTTCATTAAAATCTCCATCTTTGCCAAATTCGATTTCCTTAAGGAAGTAATAACGAACGGCATCACTACCATAGCGCTGAACTAACGCGATAGGATCAAGGGTATTACCCAGACTTTTGCCCATCTTCTGCCCGTCTTTGGTCAAAAAGCCATGCCCAAATACTCGCTCTGGTAAGGGTAAGCCAGCCGACAACAGCATTGCGGGCCAGTAAACTGCATGGAAGCGGAGAATATCTTTACCAATTAGGTGCAGGTTGATTGGCCACCATGTTTCTAAAGCATTTGCTAAAGTTGGTTCTGCATCTGGTTCTAGTAATGCTGTGACATAACCTAGCAGCGCATCAAACCAGACATAAAGGGTGTGCTTGGGATCAACTGGTACGGGAAAACCCCAATCTAAATTCACCCGCGAAATGGAAAAGTCTTGCAACCCTTGATTGACAAAGCTGAGAACTTCGTTGCGCCGACTTTCTGGTTGAATAAAATCTGGTCTTGATTGATAAAATTCTGTCAGCTTATTTTGATATTTGGATAAGCGGAAAAAATAGTTTTGTTCGTCTCGCCATTCAACTTCTTTGTTAGTATGAATTGGGCAACGGTGTCCTTCTAATAGATCCCGTTCTTCTTTGAATTCTTCACAGGATACGCAATACCAGCCTTGTTGTTGTCCCTGGTAGATATCACCAGATTCCCAGACTCGCTCAAAGAATTCTTTGACGATCGCTTCATGACGAGGTGCAGTAGTCCGACTAAAGCGATCGTATTGTATGTCTAGTAACTGCCATAAACTCACAAAGCTAGGGACAATTTCATCACAAAACTCTTGTGGTGCTTTGCCTAAACTTTCTGCTGATCGCTGGATTTTTTGCCCATGTTCATCTGTACCTGTAATTAGTAATACCTGATTTCCTAGTAGTCTGTGAAATCGCGCAACTACATCTGCTGCGATCGTCGTATAAGCACTGCCTATATGAGGAACATCGTTTACATAATACAGGGGTGTTGTTAGTGCAAATGTCAATTCTTTTTTATTCACTAGATTCATACAAAATAAAAATTAACTTATTAAAACGTTTTACACCTTAGCTTTCAGCGGCAAAACCACGCAATTATACAATATTATTCTTATTTTTTCCAATAACATCTTTATACTAGCAAATTTATTAGGTCAATAATTGTTTTGTAATATGCATCAATTCAGCTATTTTTGCCTAAAAGATGAAAATTGACTAATCATAATTTTTTTGAATACTTTCTATTAGATATTATTGTGATCAAAAATACATAATTGAGAACATAGAAAATTTAGCTGCTTTTGTAGATTAGATATTTCTATCTTAAGACGGTCATGGCAATAGTAAAGAAATGTAAAAATTAAATTAAGATAAGCTGCCATATTTACCGGAAAAATATATTGATTAGGTATGAGTCGAAATAGCCCCCTAGAGATTTCTCGTGCTTTGGTGGCTGCATTTTCAACGCAAATGTTTCGCTATTACGAAGACCGCATTCCCCAGGATGCCAGCGTGTTGGTAGTTAGCAATCACCGCAGCTTTATGGATGCACTGATTTTAATGGCGGCGTTATCGAATCCGATTCGCTTTGCTTGCCATCACTATATGGGACAAGTGCCAGTCATGCGGGAGATTGTCACTGGACAATTGGGGTGTTTTCCTTTGGAGGAGACTCAAAACCGCCAGCAAAGCTTTTTTTCGCAGTCGCAGTTGCTATTGCAGTCTAAGCAGATGGTGGGAGTATTTCCAGAAGGGACTGAACCAATGGTGAAATTTACTCAGCCAAACCAGGTGAGTGAGTTTCAGCGCGGGTTTGCCCATTTGGCATTGCGGGCTGATGTGCAGGATTTAGCTATTTTACCGATCGCGATCGCCTCCTTAGAAGAGGTAAACACGAATGGCTTCCCATTAAGGCTTTTGAGTGTATTTGACCCCTCAGAACCTTTATTTAACCAAAGTGGTTGGCATCCTTTGGTAATTTATCGTCGGGTTGCAGTGTTAATCGGTCGTCCTTATTGGATTACGCCCCAACATCATCAAAAATATCATGGCAAACAAGCCAGAACTGTTGTGGCTGAACTGACAGAACACTGTCATGGTGAAATTAGTAATTTACTGCGTCAAGGTTGCTATTAGAGTCGTTCGATTTGGGATTTTGGATCGTCCGAACAATCAACAGTTAAAAAGTTTTATACCATTAACAAATGACCATTGACTACTGACCAATGACTAATGACTATCTCTGAAGTTGAGTTAAAGCCTTGTTTCCTGACTCCTGAACGAGTACAGCCAGAGTATCCCTTATTGGTATATTTGCCAGGAATGGATGGAACAGGTCAACTATTGCGATCGCAAACCACAGGATTAGAAACTGGCTTCGATGTCCGCAGTTTGGCGATCCCCCGCAAAGACCTTAACAGTTGGGATGTGCTAACTAAAAGTGTCTTGGACTTGATCCACGCAGAATTAGAAAAAAGCTCTCAGAGAGCAGTTTACCTGTGTGGTGAGTCCTTTGGTGGTTGCTTGGCAATGAAAGTAGCAATCCAAGCACCTCACTTATTTAAGCGAATTATCCTAATTAACCCAGCTTCATCCTTTCAGCTTCGCCCTTGGTTGCATTGGGCATCCCAACTAACCTACTTAGTACCATCAGGGTTGTATGATGTTGGCGCACTAGGGTTGTTGCCGTTTTTAGCATCTTTGCCACGCATTTCCCGGAGCGATCGCCATGATTTGCTAAAAACTATGCGTTCTGTACCATCAGAAACCGTTCTTTGGCGATTGTCTTTACTGCGAGAGTTTAATATTGACGAGGAACAATTAAGTCGCTTAACTCAACCAGTTTTGTTGATTGCCGGTGGTAGCGATCGCCTTTTGCCTTCTGTAAGTGAAGTCAAGCGCATAGGGAATATCCTACCAAATAACAAGATTGTGGTATTGCCCCATTGCGGACATGCTTGCTTGCTAGAGCAAGATACTAATCTCTATGAAATTCTTAAAGATAACGAATTTTTAGAAAGTAATGCTGATATCAGTACCGAGTTAGAGGTGAGAGGATAGGGTGAGGTGCGATCGCATCAAATTGGGATATTTCTACCCGCGTTTCTCATCTGATGCTGGTGGTTTGACTTTGTTTTCATTCTCTTCCTAGATCAAACGCGGGGATTTGAGGATGTTTTAAAAGTCCTCTGGTCGGTAGCAAAACGTTTTAGATCCCCCTAAATCACCCGATAAATTGGGGGACTTTTAGAGACTTTGCCCTCCTTTTTAAGGCTACGGTGTATACACAAGTTATAGAATCACAACCAGTCTGTCGGATTACCCCACCCTAACCCTCCCCTTGTAAAGGGGAGGGAACTGGATTTTCTATTTCCCCCCTTGCCAAGGGGGGATTAAGGGGGGTAATTCGACTTGTGTGTACACCGTAGCCTTGCATTGGGGAGGGAACTGGATTTCTTGTTTCCCCCCTTGCCAAGGGGGGATTAAGGGGGGTAATTCGACTTGTGTGTACACCGTAGCCTTGCATTGGGGAGGGAACTGGATTTTCTGTTTCCCCCCTTGGCAAGGGGGGATTAAGGGGGGTAATTCGACTTGTTTATACACCGTAGCCTTGTTAAGGGGGGTTGGGGGGATCAACAAGTGCCTAAAATTACAGCAAACCACTTTTAAAACAAGAAAATAGTTAATCTGAAACTGATAATTATGTTTATAGAGGGATGTAGAGCCGCTCAGGATTCGCTAAAAGAAAGAGAGAGGCTTTAGAGATAGAGAATGGTGTCAAAGAATGGCAGACAAACCCCAAGAAATAGAAGTGAAAAAATCAGGTAATTCACCCACAGAAACTTCAAAAGTCGGAATTCAGGCTCAATCATCAGTAGAAAATGAACCATCTATAATAGAGTCTTTTGTTAAAACTGTTGCTGATACTGGCATGGCAGTTTTAGACACAGTAGTGGGTGTGGGAGAAGCCACCGCGAAACAAACACACAAGTTAATTGAGCAAACAACTCAAACTAGCGGTCAGTTTGTTAACCACCTCAGCCAAAATTGGCTGATTAGAAAAGTATCTGGAGTGTTAAATCTTAACTGGCTAATTGGTAGTACTGACATTATTGATTTAGAAAAAGCAGAAGCGGCAGTAAAGAAGCTAAAGCAAAAGTATCCCAATGAATCAACTAGCCAGATTGCTCACCGAATCATGCTGGCAAAAGCAACTAAAGCTGGCACTGTTGGACTAGCAACTAGTATTTTGCCGGGAGTAGCAGTTGCATTGTTGGCAATTGATTTAACAGCAACAACAAAATTGCAATCAGAAATGATTTATGAGATTGCATCTGACTATGGGCTAGATTTAAAAGATCCTGCCCGGAAAGGCGAAGTTTTGGCAATTTTTGGTTTGGCTTTGGGTGGAGGCCGTTTATTAAAAGCTGCTGGATTAGGGTTGCTGCGAAATGTACCTTTTGCTGGTGCAGCGATCGGAGCTAGTTCAAATGCGACGATGATCTATTCATTGGGGTATGCTGCTTGTCGATTTTATGAAGCCAAGCTGGATGAATCAACATCCCTCGAATCGCCAGAGACATTGGCAACCTTGAAAGCCGAAAGCGAAAAGTATCTCGAAAGTGCGATCGCTCAACAAACTCTCATGGATCAAATCTTAGTCCACATGATCCTAGCCAGTCATCCAGAAAAGACTTGGGAAGAAATTTTGCCAGAATTAAAAGCTGTAAACATCAGTCCTAAGTCCTTAGATGCCATTGCCCAAAATATCAAATCACCCCAACCTTTAGATGTACTGTTAAATCAGCTAAATCGTGATTTTGCCATACCTTTGTTAGCTCAGTGTTACAAAATTGCCCAGGCTGACAATCAGACTACACCAATTGAGCAAGAAATAATCTCAGCGATCGCCAGCAAATTTGACATTGACACAAATACAATTGGGGCATAGGGAATTGGGCATTGGGCATTGGGCATTGGGCATGGGGTAGGAATTGACATCCTCCCCACCCTACTTCGTAGAGGGTGGGGATTCCAAAGATCGCTCTTTAGGTTTCCTCTTTCCACGAGTTGATTTGCTTGAAGGAGTTTCCTCACCCAAGTATTGATCAGGCTCTCCGGAGGCGTTAGTTCCGACGTGACCCGCCGTACTTAATCCATGAGCTAATATGTTCCGTGCCGCATTCCAATCCCGGTCTTGGGTGTGTCCACAATGAGGACAAACATGAGTTCTGGTACTAAGAGTCTTTTTGACAACTTCACCACAATTCGAGCAATTCTGCGAAGTGTAATGAGGTGGGACTGCAACAGTCACTACACCAAAAACCTTGCCGAAATACTCAACCCATTGCCGGAACAACGACCACGAAACGTCATTAATCGATTTAGCCAAGCGATGATTCTTGACCATATTCCGCACCTGCAAATCTTCATACGCCACGAGGTCGTTAGACCTCACCACGCACCTTGCTGTCTTAACAGCAAAGTCTTGACGCTGGCGACTTACTTTGAGGTGAAGACGAGCAAGTTTATTTCTAAACTTAATTCTGTTTTGAGAACCCTTTTTAGTCTTAGACATCCGGCGTTGCAATCGCCTCAAAGACTTCTCGCTCTTGCGAAGATGTCTAGGATTAGCGACTGTATCCCCGTTACTATCGGTGTAGAAGTGGTTCAAACCAACATCAATACCAATAGTTTTACCCGTTGGCTCTCGCCTTTCTATTCGCTCTTGGTCAATGCAAAATTGGCAATAATAGCCATCTGCACGACGTACAACCCGCACTCTTTTAAAGTGTTTAAGTTGGTAGAAATGCAAGTCACGAGTTCCCCAGAGTTTGAAAGTTCCCGCTTTAAATCCATCGCTAAAAGTGATGTGTCTGCGGTCATCAGAAAGTCGCCACCCACAGGTTTTGTACTCAACAGAACCGTGGGTTTGTTCCTTCTTGAACTTTGGAAATCCCTTTTTTCCAGGTTTACCTTTTTTGCAGTTATCAAAAAACCGAGCAATCGCAGACCACGCTCTTTCAGCACTGGACTGTCTTGCCATTGAGTTCAGCTTCGATACCCAAGGAAACTCAATACTGGCTGCAAGTACAGCGCAAAATTTATTTAGGTCATAGCGTCCAATGCCCTTATTGTCCATCCAGTATCTAAGGCAACTATTACGCACAAAACGAGCAGTTCTGATTGCTTCATCAAGCGCTCGATACTGCGAGTCTTGTCCATCAAGTTTTGCCTCGAATACGAGCATTTATGTCTAACTTTGGCACATAAAAAATATATCATGATTGTTAAAAACTTAGCTACTATGCAGATTCTATTTCGCTAACGCTCAATATCAATCCGCATAGTGCTGAGTTTTTAACCGCTTTACATCCCCCGCCTACGAGATGTTGAGGCGGGGATCTTACAGCGATTCGATAAATAAAGTACAGTTCATTCATCGCTTCATTAACGAGTATCAAAGACTCATTAACGGAGTTCTGAGGTGGATTAATGAGTATCAAAGACTAATTAACGGAGTTCTGAGGTGGATTAATGAGTAACAAAGACTCCCTTAGAAGTCCTATTTATACCAATTTGCTAAATTATAGCCACTGATCCCTGCTCCCCAATGCCCAATGCCCAATTCCCCATGCCCAATACCATGAAACA
Source organism: Nostoc sp. CALU 546 (assembly GCF_048836525.1). Lineage (NCBI taxonomy): Bacteria > Bacillati > Cyanobacteriota > Cyanophyceae > Nostocales > Nostocaceae > Nostoc > Nostoc sp. CALU 546. The sequence continues at coordinate 40,027 of NZ_JAWJTF010000062.1, read as the reverse complement.
AGAATTTTGAGCAATACTGGTACAGGAAGGAATATTTACAAAAAATCCCAAAATGACAATTCAACTTAGTGATAAGCCTTTGCTAGAGTGGGCAGGCGATAGTTTGGCAATTGGATTATTTGAAGATGCAGTAGAGTTAACCGGAGAACTGGCAACTTTAGATCAAAAGTTTTCTGGGGTTTTAAAAGAACTAATTACAGAAGAAGAATTTAAAGGGAAAGCTAACAGTGCAATCTTCACCCGTGTAAATGCTGATAGCCCAGTGCGTAAATTGATTATCGTAGGTTTAGGAAAACCAGATGCACTAAAACTCGACACTTTGCGACGCGCGGCGGCGGCTGTAGCCAGGGTAGGAAAAAAGCAAAAAAGCAAAATTCTGGGATTTAGTTTTCCATTGTGGAACAATGATCCAGCCGCTAGTGCCCAAGCGATCGCAGAAGGTGTGGAATTAGCGCTTTACCAAGATATTCGCTTTAAATCAGAACCAGAAGAGAAAGGTTCACAAATAGAAACCGTAGATTTACTAGGATTTGGTGGACAAGAAGCAGCCATCACCCGCGCCAATCAAATCGTTTCTGGGGTAAATTTGGCACGGCAGTTAGTAGCAGCACCAGCTAACGCAGTAACACCAATTACTTTGGCGGAAACTGCCCAAGCGATCGCAAAAGAGTACGGTTTACAAGTAGAAATTTTAGAAAGAGAAGACTGTGAAAAGTTGGGTATGGGTGCTTTTTTGGGAGTAGCGCAAGCTTCCGAATTGCCACCTAAATTCATTCATCTGACTTATAAACCAGAAGGTACACCCAAAAAGAAACTAGCAATTATTGGCAAAGGTGTAACCTTCGATTCTGGTGGACTCAACATTAAAGGTGCTGGTAGCGGCATCGAAACCATGAAAATGGATATGGGCGGTGCAGCTGCTACCTTGGGCGCGGCAAAAGCAATTGCTCAAATTAAGCCAAATGTTGAGGTTCACTTTATCTCGGCGGTAGCTGAAAACATGATTAGCGGTCGCGCCATGCGTCCTGGAGACATTCTCACAGCATCAAACGGCAAAACAATCGAAGTGAACAACACCGATGCTGAAGGACGTTTAACCCTAGCAGACGCCTTGGTGTATGCCGACAAATTGGGATTAGATGCGATCGTTGATTTAGCTACCTTGACTGGTGCCAACGTCATTGCCTTGGGTGATGATATTGCCGGATTGTACACTCCCGATGATGCTGTCGCTTCCCAAATCGAGAAAGCTGCCCAAAGTTCAGGAGAAAAGATTTGGCGGATGCCAATGGAAGAAAAATATTTTGAAGGGCTAAAATCTGGGATCGCGGACATGAAAAATACAGGCCCGCGTCCAGGTGGTGCTATTACCGCTTCCCTTTTCCTTAAACAATTCGTTAAAGAAACTCCTTGGGCACATTTAGATATTGCTGGCCCAGTGTGGGCAGATAAAGAAAATGGCTACAACAGCGCAGGGGCAACTGGCTACGGTGTTCGGACACTAGTTGATTGGGTACTGGATGCTGGGGAATAGGGAGTGAAGAAGGGAATAGGTGACAGGTGACAGGTTACAGGTTACAGATTATTCGCTATCACCTGTCACCTGTCACCTATCCTCTAATCCCAATCCCCAATCCCCAAATTCGTGCTATCTTGAGCTTGCCAGTAAAAATTGTTGCAATAGTAACAGAAATAATTTGGCTGTCAGAAAGTTAAGCTTTTTCGGGCATTGCCATCTGGTAAAATTTGTAAGGTTTCTAGAAGCTCTTAGCAATGAGATCGACTCGCGTAAGGATCGCAATTGACGCAATGGGAGGGGATCACGCACCCGGTGAAATCGTTGCTGGCGCATTGCGAGCACGGGAAGAATTGGGTGTAGATATATTGTTGGTTGGTGATCCCCAACAAATAGAAGCTGCCTTGCCACCAAAAACAAGTTTAGGGCAGATGGAGATCGTGACTGCACAGGAAGCGATCGCAATGGATGAGGAGCCTTTAAACGCAGTTAGACGCAAACGCAAGGCTTCTATTAATGTGGCTATGGATTTGGTCAAGCAGGAAAAGGCAGATGCCGTATTTTCTGCCGGCCACTCTGGGGCAGCTATGGCATCAGCTTTGCTCCGCTTAGGACGATTGCCAGGAATTGACCGCCCAGCCATAGGGACAGTTTTTCCCACGATTGTTGCTGGTAAGCCAGTACTGGTACTTGACGTTGGGGCAAATGTAGATTGCCGTCCCAAGTTTTTAGAGCAGTTTGCCGTCATGGGATCGGCTTACAGTCAATATGTCTTGGGTACAACCGAGCCTAAAGTGGGTTTGCTGAATATCGGTGAAGAAGACTCTAAGGGCAACGATGCAGCCGTCCGCGCCCACCAACTGCTGCGCGAAAATTCCCAAATTAATTTTATTGGCAATGCCGAAGGGCGTGATGTGCTTTCCGGTCGCTTTGATGTGATTGTCTGTGATGGATTTGTCGGGAATGTATTATTAAAATTTGCCGAAGCCGTCGGAGAAGTAATTCTGCAAATTCTGCGGGAAGAATTACCCCAAGGATTGCATGGTCAACTCGGTTCAGCACTCTTAAAACCAAACCTGAAGCGGGTTAAACAGCGAATGGATCATGCAGAACATGGTGGTGCTTTGCTGTTAGGCGTGGCAGGAGTCTGTTTTATCGGTCACGGTAGCTCCCAAGCACCTTCGATTTTTAATGCAATTCGGATGGCAAAAGAAGCTGTTGACAACCAGGTAATACAACGAATTCAGTCCCAATATATCCTAGAGCGCGAGAGCGGTTAGTCATTGGTCATTAGTCATTGGTCATTAGTCATTGGTCATTAGTCATTGGTTATTTGTAAAGGACAACTGGCAAAGGACAAAGGACAAAGGACAACTGGCAAAGGACAAAGGACAAAGGACAAAGGACAAAAAGCTGATAGCTTGGGAGATTAGGAGTGCAAAATTTAGGCATAGCAATTATCGGAAGTGGCTCGGCAGTACCAGCAACTTCACTACATAATCAGACATTAAGTGAACTAGTTGAAACATCAGACGAATGGATAACCACAAGAACTGGAATTCGTCAACGGCGATTAGCGCTGCCGTCTGAGTCCTTGAGTGTACTCGCCACTGCCGCTAGCAGTCAGGCGATCGCAGCTTCGGGCATTAAACCAGAAGAACTAGACCTGATTCTGCTAGCGACTTCCACCCCCGATGATTTGTTTGGTAGTGCTTGTCAAGTACAGGCTCAATTGGGAGCTACTAATGCAGTGGCCTTTGACTTGACAGCTGCCTGCTCTGGCTTTGTGTTTGGTCTGGTTACAGCAGCCCAATACATTAGAACAGGTGTCTATAAAAATGTACTGTTGATAGGAGCAGATATCCTCTCTCGCTGGGTAGATTGGCAAGATCGGCGCACTTGTGTACTGTTTGGTGATGGTGCTGGGGCAGTAGTATTACAGGCTGACAAAAGCGATCGCTTATTAGGATTTGCACTTAAAAGTGATGGCACTCAAAACCATCACCTTAATCTTGCCTACGCAGGCACTTCCCAAGAACTGCTCACTGGTGTAAATATCACCAAAGGCACTTACCAACCAATTACTATGAACGGCAAAGAAGTCTACCGCTTTGCTGTGCAAAAAGTGCCAGAAATTATTGATAAAGCATTGTTTCAAGCTAACCTCAGCGTTGACCAAATAGATTGGCTGCTGTTGCATCAAGCCAATCAACGGATTATCGATGCCGTTGCCCAACGCCTAAATATCCCAGAACATAAAATTATCAGTAATCTTGCCCAGTACGGCAATACATCTGCGGCTTCCATCCCCTTAGCTTTAGATGAAGCAGTACGGCAAGGTAAAATTAAACCCAATGACATTGTTGCTACATCAGGCTTTGGTGCCGGTCTTACCTGGGGCGCGGCAATTTTTAAATGGGGAAGATAATATTTTGTCCTTTGTCATTAGTCATTTGTCCTTTGTTAATGACCAATACAACTCTTCTCCCAAGGGGAGACGCTACGCGAAGGAGAGGCTGTGCCAACGGCAAAGCTAAGTACAAATGATAAATGACCAATGACTAATGACTAATGACCAATGACCACTGACTATTGACAAATGACAAAAACTGCATGGGTGTTTCCCGGACAAGGTTCCCAAGCGCTGGGAATGGGAATGGACTTATTAGATATACCATCCGCTAAAAACAAATTTGCCCAAGCTGAGGAAATTTTGGGCTGGTCTGTAACAGAAATCTGTCAAAACGAAGAAGAAAAATTATCACAGACGCTATACACTCAGCCAATTCTTTATGTGGTAGAAAGCATTCTTGCTGACCTTCTTCGAGAACGAGGACACCAGCCAGATTTAGTTGCGGGTCACAGTTTGGGAGAATATTCTGCCCTTTATGTAGCGGGTGTCTTTGAGTGGTCGGCTGGTTTATATCTAGTAAAGCGTCGTGCAGAACTCATGGATAGTGCCGTCGGTGGTATGATGGCAGCTTTGATGAACTTTGACCGTGAACAGTTGGAAAAAGTCATTGCCGAAACGCCTGATGTAGTGCTGGCAAATGACAATAGTCCGGCTCAGGTGGTAATTTCAGGCACGACTGAGGCTGTACAAGCAGTGATGACTCAAGTTAAAGCAAAGCGTGCGATTCCCCTAAAAGTTTCTGGAGCATTTCATTCACATTTAATAGCACCAGCGGCGGCTGAATTCCAAGACATTCTAGAATCTGTAGAATTTCAGCCAGCTGTTGTACCAGTTTTGTCTAATGTAGAACCAATTCCGTCTATTGATGCCAAGATTTTAAAGCAGCGCCTAAACCAACAAATGACTGGTTCTGTAAGATGGCGAGAAATTTCTCTACAATTACCAGCTAACGGCATTGAGCGAGTGATGGAAATTGGCCCTGGTAAAGTCCTAACTGGCTTGGTTAAACGTAATAGCCCTGATTTAATATTACAAAACATCCAGAGTGCTGCTGATTTACCCGTTTAAGTTTTTTTAGCTTCTACTACTCAGTCTCTCGATATCCTAATCAGTTATCACTTCAATTGCTGGACGTTGTTCGTTTGCTTTGAGGCGATGTTTGAGAATTAAAATCGTACTATTGATACCTTCGTAGATATTAAATGTAAATGGCAAGCCGAGTCGTGGAAAGAGAAAGCCCAAAAAGTTATTCTTGAAATCTCCCGCTAACCTGACGGTGTAGTGGGAGAGGGTGTCAATTTGGAGTATCCCTTTTGAGCAAATGACGGACAGCCTGCTCGATATCGTTTTCTTTAATTAAAGACTCTCCCACTAATACTGCATTTGCACCAGCTTCAGCTACCAGAGATAAATCAGTGTGTGCATATAATCCAGATTCGCTAACAACTGTGACACCCAACGAGAGCAACTGCGATTTCCTAGCTGTCAAAAGGTTTTGAGTAGTGCTAATGTCGATTGTAAAGTCTTGTAGGTTTTGATTATTAATTCCGATTAAGCGAATGTCGTTTAGTTTTAGCACCCGATCCAGTTCAGCTAAAGTATGAATTTCTACTAAAGCATTCATTCCTAAATAGTGAATCACCCGCAAAAAATCTTGGAGTTCTCTGTCTGTGAGAATTGCTGCTATTAGTAGTACTGCATCTGCGCCTGCGGCCCTGGCTAAATAAATTTGGCAGGGGTCGATAATAAACTCTTTGAATAATAAGGGCAATGCCACTCGCTGGCGGATGGCATTCAGAATCTTGAAACCACCGTCAAAAAATGACGCCTCAGTTACTACTGATATACAAGCTGCACCACCTCGTTCAGATGCCTTGGCGATCGCCACTGGATCAAAGTCTGCACGGATCGACCCATGACTAGGTGAGCCTTTCTGCACTTCTGCAATTAAGCTGGGTCGGTAAGGGCATTGCTGCAAGGTAGTCAAGAAATCTCGCACCTTTGGTGCAGCAATTAACTGGCGTTGCAACGAAGCCAAAGACATCTGTTGGTGCAATTGTGCAACTTCTTGCTTTTTCTGCCACACAATCTCTCTGATAATTGGTTGCAGAGGGGTAGTATTAACGGCGCTAGAATAAATCATAAATCTGAGAAAAATTTGGGATTGAGGACTGAGAAAGGCTGAGAAGATAACGCTGTATTGGTGTAGGGTATCTTTGCTAGGCAGAAGTTTTAACTCTCTAGCTGTAAGATGTTTCGATTACTCATAAAACCTCTGTGGATGGATATAGGCTTGGATACTATCCTGGGAATAATCTTCGGGTTCCACTTTTCTTAGTGCAACTTCAGACCGCATATAATTCTTTACAGCGTGTCTTTTTTTGTTGTTATCGCGGTATAAATCCAACAAAAAACCCCAGCTAAATTACTGAGGCCTGAGAGAGAAATCATGGCAAGAAATTATGGTAGACACCGATACGAAAGCAAAAAATCTTAGCTAACACCCAAGGCAATCAAAACTAGACTGATGACAAGTAATGTAGCGAATGCCCCTTGGAGTGAGTAGCGATAGTATATGGTGGTGTGGAGAAATTACTAGGGAAGACAGCAAATAAGTTGAAGTATTTATGAGCGGCAACCGATTCACCGCTACTAACGTTAACAAGCTCTTCAGTGGAAATCTCTAAATCGATAATCTGCATATTATATACTCCTTAATTAATAGAATGAGAGCGAAAAGTGAAGTGGCACTTTTTTAGAGTAGAAAGAGATGTAAAGCTCCTTTTCTATCTATCTGTGAAATTGATAATGGACGGTTCCTATTTCCTTTAACGCACAGCCAATGCCAAATATTCCAAAACGGACATATCTATCTTTTGACTGAGTTTTATCTCTCTTTTGACCAAGGCTAATATTTTGGCTTTGACAACAATAAGTAAGTAGATTGATCAGCAAATAAAGAATGAGAAAGTTGACATTCTTGTAATAAAAATTATTTTAATTTTATGTCTAATGTTTTGCTTTTTAAACTTGATTTTTTAGTTTTTTTTAAATAAAAATTATATTATAAGTTTGGTGGTTTTTTGCTAATTTATCACCTGAATAATTTTGTAAAAATTAATTCTTGTGGTATGAGATCATGGCAAAAATACAGAACATAAAATTACAGTCATGTAGTTAGTATATGTTCTGAGGTATTCCTTCCACTGAATTATCAAATTAATTTTGTCCCAACCCAAATACTTATGCTATTAAAACAGAAATCATTGTCTGATTATCAAGATATTTTGGTCGGCTTAAATTATCGCCAGAGATTAGAAAAGATTGCTCGTAAATATACTAGGGGCACAGGCTTATCCTGGGAAGATGCTGTTCAAACTGCTTATTTAAAAGTCTTACAGGCTTTTCAAGCTGGAAAGTTTCGACAAGGGGAAGCGGAACAGTTTTATTACTGGGCTGTTACTGTGGCTCGATGTGTGATTATTGATTTTCTTCGTAAAGAAAGTCTGCGGAAGTGCCAAAGCTTAGATTCTAATATTCCTGGAACAGATATAACCCTGTTAGATACAATTCCTGATGAATTTAGCACGTTAGAAGCAACAGAGCGTGCAGATTTAATTCTGAAAGCATTAGAGGCTATTTATCAACTTGATAGAGACTATCCACAGCGAAAGTATCTCAAATTATGGCAAGGTAAGGTTGATGGTAAAACACAAACTCAACTGGCTGCTGAATTGAGAATTAGCCAGGGTGAAATATCCAAGCGATGGCAGGAACTCTTAGGGCGCATAGCTGAGTCATTGGGACTATTGAAAATTCCAGATGTCAAATGTAAAATGCAAGAGACTTCTCAGCCAAAGAAAGCAGTCACTCGCTCAACAAAGCAATGGTAAGCTAATAAAATTTTGCCTGATACCTGACCATCAATATTATAAATGTCAGCATATTTGGAACCGTTAATACGTTAACTAATATATAAGTTCAATAAAATCACATCTTAAATACTGGTTTGGCTCCTCAGTCACCCGTGTTTTAAATTACTAATTATTTATATATGCCAATTTAAGTAAATTCATATTGTTAATAGGTAGCGTTTTAATATGTTAATGCCACAACCTGGGGAAATTTGGGAAGTAAGTCGCTCAGTACAAAGTCCTCTAAAGTTCTCAAGTCAAGAGCAACAGAGTTTGTATTCCCTCGCGGCACAAACTTTTTTAGCAGGCAACTCACCACCGCGCTATGTAATGATTGTCAAGGAACCTGAACTATCCATAGGAATAGAGGAGCAGTGGTTGATTGTTTCTGTAATGTTGCTCTCAGCAGAAACAAATTTTATTAGTGATGTAGATTTGCTGATTCCTGGCGAAATATCTGGATTAGTCCAAGATTTTTTAGCTGAGACTTGGCATATTATTCCTGCGCTAGTTTGTAACTTACTACAGCCAGTTGGTAAACGAATTTCCCGCCAGATTTATGATTATCTGCTGACGGTAAGAGATTATCATCATGGGTTAGTTTGTCAACTACCAACAATATCAGAATCAGAAATCCAGTTCTTAGGATTAACAAATGAGAACTTACGCCCTGCAAACAATTCAAAAATTCAAGATTTTCATCAAGTAGAAGAAGCTTGGAGTGATGTATTGACAGTTCCAGTAGGAGCTTACCATACTTATTTGAAAAGTATAAAATTTACAAATACAGTGTTAGATGAGGCATTGCAACTAGAACAAGATTTGCAACTTGATATTGACGATTAAAAATTAGGCCTTGCTGAGTGGAAATATGAATTTGTAGCACCCAGAGGCACAGAGACTAAGAGTTGAGATGAGTTGGTTTTTGAATTTCATATTCAAATTCAGCAACGCCAAAAATTAAACTCTAAGTAAATGGGCGTGAATAATAAAAGGTTTGTATAGCGATTTTTATTTGAATGAGGTACAGGGGTAGGGTAGCACAACTGTGCTACCCTACGAGGATCTATATTCATCTGTGGTTAATTATTTTTTTCTGTACCTTAGCTGTACAAGAGCCGATTACTACGAGCCAATTTAATTAATATTACATTGATTTTTTCTGGAAACCAACAGGCAGGGATGAGATTTTCAATCATCAAGTTGTGGCAAATGACAGACTCGCTAATCTCACCACTACTAACGCCTGCTGGATGGCATGTCAGGTACACAAGATGGAAAAACTTTGACTGGATTTTCTCCAAGTATAGAGAAAAATTACCATTTGTATACACAAGTGTATATAAGAATCCTACTTGAATCTTGCTCAATATAGTGAGAAGTTAAGCTTTTAGGCAGCTTGATTATTCAAAAATCAAATAGGAGTCCTATAGCAGTCCTAAATTATTTATGAAATTTTCTGTAATTCTGTACATGATAAATTTCACAATTTAGGTAAATGGTTTAGCGATAAGTTTTTATTTTTGGAGAGTGAAGGAAGAGGGTTATGGGGTTTTGTTGCTACCAGGGGCTGGCAGCACATCAATTGCAAACAGAAAGGCTGTATTCAGTGCTTCCGGGCTAGCTGCCAAACGAGGATTGAGCGCACGTAAAACGGTGAGATACGCAGCAGCAGTTTGGAGACCACCGCCACTGATAGTAGCAGATTCCTCATTGGATATTTCGTTTAACAATTCGTTATTTTCAATATCAATAATTTGCATATTCTTTGGTCATTAATTAACAGAATGAGAATGAAGATTTGAAACGAATACTCAATGCGAGATATTCCCAAACGAGACTGAACGGCTAAGAAAGAAACTGTCTATTTTCTATTTTTATAGGAGGTGTAATAAATGCGCCCAGCCTAATCACGCTGACGTGGCGAGTATCTGATCGAATTTATTGGAACTGAGCAGGGCGCATTCTTCACCTCAGCTTATGAAAATAAGCTTATGGGATGACAAAAAACGATTATTAACCTTCTTTCAGTGTGCCAATTGTAAACAGCAACGTAGTATTTCTAGGGTCAGCAATGCCAAATGCTGTTGCTACTGTATTATAATTAGCACCAGATGCGAGATTACCGCCTTTAATGCTAACAGATTCTTCAATGGAGATTTCTTGGCACAGTTCGTTATTTTTGAGGTCGATAATTTGCAACATGTTGTGTTCTCCTTAATTAACAGAATGAGAGTGAAGAGTGAAGGTGTAATAAATGCGCCCAGCCTAATCACGCTGACGTGGCAAGTATCTGATCGAATTTATTGGAACTGAGCAGGGCGCATTTTCACCTCAGCTTATGAAAATAAGCTTATGGGATGACAAAAAACGATTATTGACCTTCTTTCAGTGCGCCCATTGTAAACAGCAACGTAGTATTTGCGTCAGCAATGCCAAATGCTGTTGCTACTGTATTATAATTAGCACCAGATGCGAGATTACCGCCTTTAATGCTAACAGATTCTTCAATGGAGATTTCTTGGCACAGTTCGTTATTTTTGAGGTCGATAATTTGCAGCATGTTGTGTTCTCCTTAATTAGCAGAATCAGGATTAAGAATTCAGTGGCACTTTTTCATAGCGAAAAGGTACACACATCGCTAACAGTCACAGTTCACATCAAGATAAATATTCAAGTAAAATGTTTGCTGATGGTCAAACTTCCTTGTCTATTTATGTGTGAACTTAGTAGTGAACCGTTCCTACTTTCTTGAACGAACACTCAATGCAAAATATTTCAAAAATTGATCGCAAAAGTTGGCACTAATATCTCATATTGAATGGCTGATAGTATCAGAACCTTATTCAGGTATGGGAGACATAAGTAGGTGGTTTCTTATTTCATTCATAATAGGGACAACACCTGTTTTGCAATATGCCAATTTTTGTTACTAGTTTTGGAATATTTTACGTTGACTATTCGTTCAAGAGAGTAGATTAGACAAAGCAAAGCAAAATCAAGCACAGTCTAATCTTCTTTATTTTTTGAAAGACAATTCATTTAGCATTAAGGAGTCCTTTAATGGCAAACGTCAAAATCGATGAACTATATCTTACATATTCTGATTTGTTGCAAAATTCTGAAAACTATCTTAATGAGGTAGCTGATCATGAGATGCAATTAATCAAAGGAGGTTTCCTTGGTGGAAATGGTGGAAATGGTGTAAATGGTGTAAATGGTGGAAATGGTGTAAATGGTGGAACTAATAGAAATGGTGGAAATGGTGGAACTAACCGAAGTGGTCGCCGCTATCCAATTGAACTTTCCGGCTTCCTTTACGAGGACGAAGGGTTCGGAAGGTAGTAAAGACTTTGTTGGCGGCGATCGCTATCCTCAAAGCTTTGAAATGTCGTAGTCGCTGACACCAGAAATTGCGGTTTACATGAATTCGCTAACAGAGTCAGCAAAACTATCACCAGCCGCCATGCAAAAGCTGAAACGCTTATCTATAAGCAGCCTCATAAAAATTGTTCAATGATTGATCCCTCAATTTACCTTTGAGGGAAACTAAGGTGAAATTGCTCGGCAGACTCCAACCTTGAGTTTTTTCTAGTAGGTTGAATTAGTTTACCGAGCAGCTTCTTTCCATCCACTCACGATTGGTGACAAGTTAAGGCTGTAACTCAGTTATCTGGATGCCTAAGCAAGGAAATCACCCTCTTGACTCGGCTATAAAACCGTGCATGAAACGTTAAATTCACACGGCTCCTCAGTGATTCGGTGCTTTGTCAAGCACACTATAAATTCCGAGTTAAAAGGGATTCAAAAGAGTCTGATTTTTTGCCCTGTTTGAATAACAATTCATTTGCATTAAGGAGTAATTTAATGGCTAACATCAAAATCGATGAGATGTGTCTTGTATCTCATAATTCATTGCAAAATTCTAATTCGGCAAGCTTTTTCAATGATATAGCTGATGAAGAAATGCAATCTATTATAGGAGGGTACTGGGTAGAGTACTGCGAATGGGTATGGTATTACTAAGAGTTCGTTCATAGTTGACTAGCATAACTAATCAACTGGGAAATTAATTAGAACAACATTGCGACTATCCCCGACTTGCTATTGCTAAAGTCGGGGCTGAATAGCCCTTAATTAAGGTAGAAGCAAATTACAATGACTTTCTGCCCATTTTGAATGACAATTAATTTGCAATAAGGATTACTTTAATGACTAACAGCAAAATCGATGAACTGTTTCTTATATCTGATAATTTACTGCATAATTCTGAAAGCTTTCTCCATGAACTAGCTAATGATGAAATGCAATCTATTAAGGGAGGTTGTATGGAATGTTCCCACAACTACAACGGCAACTACAATGATGAATGGTGGTACTATTAAGTGTGAGTTATTAGTCCTCCATAAAAAATTTTGCAAGTTTTGGAATATTTTGTGTTGAGTCTTGATTCAATCATCGAGTCATTACTCAACGATAAAATAAGGGTTTCATCGTGCCAGGGTCAGTATTTGCAATTCTTTTAGTGCATAGTATGTACGTACTCTGCACTAAAAAGAAATTTTATCTGCGTCTACTTCCCCCTTCTTCACCCTTGGATTACACCCTAAAAGTCCCTCCACTTCGGTTCGGTTTAATCAAGGTTGGCAATCGCGCGAGTTTTCTCTTTCTCGTACTTAACGCTGATTCGCCCTTGTTGTAGGTAACGCTCAAGCGCCCGGACACTCACGTTAAAAAAGTCTGCTGCAAAGATTTCTAGATTTAGTTTTCCCCAATGGGTGAAGCAATTCATATCTATAGCTTTTTTGCGTTTGATCTGGACGTTGCGATCGCTTATGCTAAATTCAGTTTGATTTGCATTATCTTCTGTGGACAAAAACCGCGAACCGTTTATCAGTCTGGCACTTTACCACGCCTTTAAATGGTCAGTCGTCAGCCCCATGCTTCACGCTTACTTTCGGGGCCGGATTTATGGTACGGAAAATGTCCCTCAATCAGGGCCGCTACTGATAGTAAGTAATCACGCTAGTTACTTTGACCCGCCGATTGTCTCTAATTGTGTACGTCGTCCAGTGGCGTACATGGCTAAAGAAGAATTATTTGAGATTCCTATTTTGGCGCAAGCGATTAAATTGTACGGTGCTTACCCGGTGAGTCGGGGAAATGCCGATCGCAATGCCATCCGTTCCGCCCTAGAATATCTCAATAACGGCTGGGCTGTCGGTGTTTTTTTACAAGGTACTCGCACCCCAGATGGTCGAATTACAGACCCCAAAAGAGGCGCATTGCTGCTGGCGGCGAAAGCAAAAGCCCCAATATTGCCGGTGAGTGTCTGGGGTACTGAGGATATTTTACAAAAAGGCTCGAAAATACCTCACGCAGTTCCCATCACTGTGAGAATTGGTAACTTGATTGATGCTCCTAGTTCCAGCAATAAAGAAGAATTGGAAGCTTTGACACAAAAGTGTGCCACGGTAATTAACCAGATGCATGATTTGGGAAGATGAGTTAGAAAAGCTCAGATATATGCTTTAGGGAGGTAGCGATCGCTCCTTAGCCTCTGTATGTTTAAGGTCAATGTGCTCTAGCAATGAAGTCTAACTTTGTGCTTAAATGCAACTGCTAGGCAAATCTACCATCTATAATTCACCCTAAACAGCATATGAGCGGCTTTGAAGCCAAGAATCTTTGGGAGCGATTAAATAATCTGGCGTTAGTCCGCTTTCTGCTTTTAGTTGCTTCTGGCTGGGCAATTGTACAGCTTTTAGCTTATTTTGAAGCAGTCATTGTTATTTTCACATTCGCTGCAATTTTAGCCTTTTTACTCAGCTATCCCGTACAAGGACTGCGGCGTTTTTTACCCCACGGTGTAGCTGTTGCTCTTGTTTTCTTGCTCAGTATTGTGATTATAGGCGGTCTGATAATTACTGTGGGCTTAACGGTTTTATCTCAAGGACAACAATTAATTGATAGTATCACTGCGTTTTTAAATTCTTTAGTACCTCTATTAGAGCGAATCGAAGGAATTTTGCGAAGCCGTAATTTGCAGATAGATTTAAGTTTCATTGAAGAACAACTGCGGAACCAAGCTGTCTCAACTCTTGTGACTAGTTTAGCTATTCTACAAGGGTTTATGACAAACTTTGTGACTTTTGTCTTAATTGCAGTTGTGGCTTTCTTCATGTTATTAGATGGAGACAAGCTGTGGAACTTTATTTTAAAAATTGTACCAAAACATCGCCGCAATAGATTTACAATTATAATCAGAAAGTCATTTTTAGGATTTTTTAGAGGTCAGTTATTATTAAGTGCATTTCTGACAAGTACGACTTTCCTAGTTTTCTTAATATTACAAGTACCTTTTGCTTTAATATTGGCAATAATAGTTGGAATTCTTGATATCATTCCTGGCATAGGAGCAACATTAGGAGTAAGCACAATTACTCTATTTGTGTTGTCTCAAGGTGTTTGGTTAGCATTGAAAGTATTGATAGCTTGTATTATCCTCCAGCAGATACAAGACAACTTGATTGCACCCCGGATTATGCAAGGTGCGCTGAATCTTAATCCTGTAGTGGTGTTTTTTGCTTTGCTAGTAGGTGCTAAAGTAGCAGGATTACTAGGAGTTTTTATATCTATTCCCATTGCTGGAGTAATTGTATCTTTATTTGAGATTGATGAGATGAAGGCAGAGGTTTAGTCATTTGTCATTCGTCATTTGTCAGGAACTAGGAACTAGTGAATAATGTAAAAATAGCTATCTATAAATCAATATTGGGAAGTGATGTCGGATTTAAGAGCAGAATTGACAGAAATTTTGGATGAGGCAGAGTGGGAGTGGCTAATTCCTCATGTACAACGAGATGCAGTTATTTTGGTGGCACCTGATTTAAACTTGATTGATGTTGGAGTAGCGATCGCTAGTGATAATATTCCATCAGTGGAACAGTGGATTGATGAACAATTGATTACCAAACCCACGACAGTACAAGTTGGAGAATGGAACCTTAACCGCAGTAAGCGATTTAATACCCTGATTGTGCAGCCTTACGTTTTAGCACAAGAAATAGCCGCTGCTTAACCAAAATTTGCTGAAGAAGAAGTCAGAATTCAGAAGTCAGAATTCAGAATAGTTAAAGAATCAGAATAAGATTTGATGAATAAATTATACTGGACTCATTATAAATTCTGACTTCTGACTCCTGGGTGCTGAATTCTTACAATTACGAATTACGAATTAGTTTCTGTGTTGTTTTCGATGACAGTTGGTGTTGGGGTAGTTTCTAAAGAAATGTGGCTTGGTGTGCCAGTTATTACTTGGTTATTGCCACGCACTAGCTGGCTGACTTGACCGATTAATTCGCCTAATTTACCTTCGTCAAGTAAAGTATTGATTAAAGAAAGTCCGCTTGTGGATAGTAGCAATTTGTTAATATCTTGACTGCCACTACTACCATTCGCGCCAGGAAATGAATAAATGCGAGTATCTCCTAAAACTCCCGGCTGTGGTGCTAATGCGGTAACAATTTCTGGTAGTTTATCGGCTAATTCTGGCCAAATAGTGGTGATAATTTTGGCAGTGAGATTGGCGTTACTAATGGAATTTTCGGCGTTAATTTTTGCTTGAATACCTTCTGCTTCTGCTAAAACTCTATCTCGGTTAGCTGCTGCTAGGGTGCGAATTGCTTCAGCTTCTAAGTCTGCTGCTTGTTGGGCGATTTCTGCTTGACGGCGACGGCGGAAAGCATCGATTTCTACTACGTTGCGATCGCCAATACTCCGTTCTTCGGCTTCTCGTTCCGCAGCAATCACCGATAGACGTTTGTTGCGTTCGGCTTTTTCAACTTCACCTGCTGTCTTAACTGATTCCTCTGCTTTGGCTTGTTGTGCTTGTGCAACAAAGCTTTCGCGTTTTTTGTTTGCAATAGCGATCGCTACATCTTCTTGAGCTAGTCTTGCCAATCGTTCTGACTCAGCTATCTGCACTTGTGCTTGTAGCTTTCCAGATTCTACACTCTGTTGACGTAAAATCTCTGCAAGCTCAGATTCTTGTTTTTGCAATGTTTGCGCTACATTTAGCTGTTTATTGCGTTCTTCTAGGGAAATATCAGCTTCAATTTGGCTTTGCTGCACCGATAATTTTTTGCGAATTTCTTCTTCTTCAATTGATTTTTCTTGCAAAATTTTAGTACGGCGTACTGTTGCAGCTTCCCGATCTTTGGATTCTTGAATTTCGCGTTCTTTCTGTGCTTTTAGTGCTTCTACTTGCAATTTTTGCTCCAGTTTCGCACTTTCTTGCTCTTGGGCAATTTGTAGCGATCGCTTTTGGGCATCTAGTTCTTTTTGCTCAATTGTCACTTGTGCTGCTAACTCAACTTCCCGTTTTTGTTGAATTGAGCGCTGAATAATTTCTGTTCGCAAACGCACACCTTGAGCATCAAAGAAGTTATCTGGATCATAGGTAACACTTTCTAATATTTCGGAAATGGCGATGTTATTTAGAGTTAATCCGACTTTTTTCAAATCCGTGCCAACTAAGTTCAACACCTCCTGAGCAAACCCCAATTTATCAGAGTCAATTTCTGCTAAATCCTTAGTTTTAGCTGCTGCTCTAATTGCATCATCTGCTCTTTTTTCTAAAGCGTTTTTAATATCTTCAGGAGTAATTTTGCTGCCATTTTGAGATAGTCTAGCGGCTGCTGTTAAAACATCGTCTTCGGAGGCATTAATACATACATAAAAAGTGACTCGAATATCTGCTCGTAAGTAATCTTTAGTCCGAACTGCAAGTTTACCAGTACGTTCCACATCAATGGAAATTTCTCGCAGAGGTACGCGAGTTAGCTGATGAAATCCTGGTAGAACAATACAACCCCCATACAAAATCACTGATTTCTTTTTGATAAAAAGACCCCCAGTTCTCACGAAAGCTTCGTTATTGGGTGTCACTACATAAACCCGCGTATAAGCAAACAGGCTAAATAGTAGTAATAAAACTAAAGCAGCAATAATTCCCGGAAATACTAATCCCCCATTAATTTGGGCAATACTCGGCTGGATTCTGACTGGGAGTGTCTGAGAAATTAATGTTGTTTGCTTTTGTTGTGGTTGCAAATTAATTTGTGGAACTTCAGCTATTGCGACACTCGGTAAAGACTGGATAAAAGTTAACCAAAAAAGCATATTTTTTCCTCTCACTAAGTTTAATTTCTCTGGGATGAGTTAGTTAACCAGTGTTCTTCATCGGGACTATCTTTAGCAATAACTACATAAATTTGTACCTTGTGTTCAATGATTAAAACTTTTTCCCCACGTTGTGGTGCAATAGTTGCCCAGTCTGGTAGAACAGCACTAACTGTCAAAAGATTACGTTTTGTATCCAGCACATCTATTTGTCCAATTCTGCCCAGATTTTCCATAGGAATGTAAGCAGACGTAACAATACCAACACAACCTATCAAGCGATCGCTACTTGCATCCTCGCTAAACTCGGCAAAAATCTTGCCAATTGGTCGTGCTATCAATCCTCCGATTAATAAACTGATAATCAGCGAACCAAATAATATAATACTCCCAATAAAACCAGTAATATTACTATTTGAATTTCCACTAATCCAAACATTTAACATCCAACCCAAAAGGCCCCACAAACTCATATCTGTTGCTAGTAACAATATGAGTGGTGCTTTACCAATACCTACCCATCCCAAGAATTGTCCAAAGCCCAATTCGCTATTGCTATCTGCATCGAGGTCTGCATCTACATCTGCATCAATATCTTGCCCTCCCCCACCGGAAATTATCATAAATAAAAATAGCAAGACTCCGATTCCCAGAAATATCCAATAAGGCAAGTTAGCTGGGCTAAACAGCATAATATTTCGTAAATGATATGTGCTGGTAGTTTCGTAACATCTAATTTGTTTATTAGATTAGTACTACAATTATAAATATAATAAACTACATTGCTTATTTACTGAAAATTCAACCATAAAAATATAAATTTAATTTTTATTTAATAAAATAATAATCTTCTTAAAGATTTGAATAAAATGTTAATCCAAGTTTAAATAAATAAAAACTATTTTGATTGTCAACAAGCATATAATTTTCAGATAAATAGTCGCATTATCATATAGGACTCATATTTGATTTCTGAAAAAACTCAGTACAACTAAGAAGCCTTTTTTCCTGTTGCCTGTTGCCTATTGCCTGTCTATGCAAATCCTTTCAGAAATCAAAGCGGATTCCTAATAGTGCATTAGAGGTTGTTTGAAAAGTAGTATGTTGTGATTTTAATCGAATTATTACCCCCCTTAATCCCCCCTTATAAAGGGGGGAAACAATAAAATTCAGTTCCCTCCCCTTTATAAGGGGAGGGCTAGGGTGGGGTAAAAAAATTTTATACATCAATCATGACTTTTCAAACATCCTCTTAGACGTAGGTTGGGTGGAGCGGAGCGCAACCCAACATATATCAGGATGTTGGCTTTGGCAAAGCCTCCAATGCCACTTGATACAACGCGGGGAACCCGCGCAACGCAGTGGCTCCCCAACCTACAATTTTTTTGCTTAGGGCGTTGCCCAGCCAACCAAAGCATCAGACTAAAATCCCAACAAAATTGATTGACTATTGACTAAAGCAAAATTTTCTCCTTTAAGATTTATCCATCTAGGAGCTAGAATTGTTACGATAATTTCAGATTAGATGTTGAAATCCTTGATCCAATCTGAAACCTTAGAACTATTAGAATGGCCTCGCCTCTGCCAGCATCTTGCCACCTTTGCGGCAACTAAGCTGGGGGCGACAGCTGCGCGTCATCTGAAAATACCCGATTCTCAGACCCAAAGCGAACAGTTGTTAGAGCAAACCAAAGAAGTCTACCAACTGGAAAATCGTCTAACCACTGGACTGTCATTTGAGGGAATTCAAGATATTGGCGATTCCTTAGAACGGGCAGAACGCGGTGGAATTTTGACGGGGGATGAACTGTTAGCGATCGCAACCACCCTCGCTGGTGCCAGAAATTTGCGCCGTGTCATTGACAATCAGGAAGATTTACCGATACTCACTGGGTTGGTTGCCGATTTGCGGACTTATCCAGAACTAGAACAGGAAATTCACCGCTGTATTGATGAACGGGCCCAGGTAACTGACCGCGCGAGTCTAAAACTGGGAGAAATTCGCACAGATTTGCGGCGATTACGCAGCCAAATTACTCAAAAGCTGCAAAATATCTTACAAGCAAAATCTGGAGCAGTTCAAGAACAGCTAATTACGCAACGGGGCGATCGCTATGTCATCCCCGTAAAAGCACCTCAAAAAGATGCCATTCCCGGTATTGTCCACGATACCTCTACCAGCGGTGCGACGTTGTACGTGGAACCGAATTCAGTAGTGCCTCTAGGCAACCAACTGCGGCAGATTATCAGAAGAGAACAAGCCGAAGAAGAAGCGGTTCGCCGTGTTTTGACGGAACAAGTCGCCGCAGTCAAACCAGATTTGGAGAGATTATTAGCGATCGCCACCACTTTGGATTTGGCAACCGCTAGATCGCGCTATAGTTACTGGCTAGGAGCGAATCCCCCGCGATTTATCCAGCGGAAAGATAATGAAATCATTACCTTGCGAAACTTACGACATCCCCTGTTAGTGTGGCAACAACAGCACGAACAAGGGCAACCAGTAGTTCCTGTAGATTTGCTGATAAACCCGCTAATTCGAGTAGTAACAATTACCGGGCCAAATACTGGCGGTAAAACTGTAACCTTAAAAACTTTGGGGTTAGCAGCATTGATGGCCAAAGTGGGTTTATTTGTCCCCGCCCGCGAACCAGTGGAAATACCTTGGTTTGATAAAGTGCTGGCAGATATTGGCGATGAACAATCCTTACAGCAAAGTTTATCCACATTCTCTGGTCACATCCGCCGGATTAGCCGGATTTTAGAAGCATTGGGAACTGCGGAAGCAGAGGGAGATGAGGGAGAGTCCAATGCCCCATGCCCCATGCCCCATGCCCTAGTTTTACTCGATGAAGTCGGCGCTGGAACCGATCCAGTTGAGGGTAGTGCTTTAGCGATCGCCTTGTTGCAATATCTTGCTAACCATGCCCAGCTAACGATCGCCACCACTCATTTCGGCGAACTAAAAGCCCTGAAATACGAAGACGAGCGGTTTGAAAATGCCTCTGTAGAATTTGACGAAAGTACTCTCTCACCTACTTATCGTCTACTTTGGGGCATCCCCGGACGTTCTAATGCCTTAACCATTGCCCTGCGCTTGGGATTAAAACCAGAAGTGGTAGAACAGGCAAAAACTCAAGTGGGAGAGGCCACAGATGAAGTTAACCAGGTGATTGCCGGGTTAGAAGCACAACGCCGCCGCCAGGAAACCAAAGCTGCCGAAGCCCAAATTTTGTTGCAGCAAGCGGAACGTTTATACAAAGAAGTATCAGCAAAAGCCGCAAGTTTGGAGGAGAGGGAAAGCAGTTTGCGGGCTTCACAGGAAGTAGCTGTAAAACAAGCGATCGCTCAGGCAAAAGGTGAAATTGCCCAAGTGATCCGCCGCTTGCAGAAAGGTACGCCCACAGCTCAAGAAGCACAGCAAGCCACCAATGCCTTGAATCAAATTGGCCAGCAATATCAGCCAGCAACGCCAGTAAAACCAAAAGCTGGATTTATGCCCAAAATAGGCGATCGCATTCGCGTTCCCAAACTGGGACAAACAGCCGATGTAATCACCGCCCCTAATGAAGATGGGGAATTAAGCGTTCGCTTTGGGCTAATGAAGATGAATGTGAAGTTGGAAGACGTAGAATCTCTAGATGGTCAAAAACCCGAACCAGTCGTCAAACCAAAACCAGCCCCACCAGCAGTAACTCCACCACCGCAAAATGTTCCAGAAATTCGGACTTCCCAAAATACCATCGATTTGCGTGGTAAACGGGTGGCTGATGCCGAATACATTTTAGATAAAGCCATTTCGGAAGCTACAGGCCCAGTCTGGATTATTCACGGGTATGGCACTGGTAAGTTGCGGCAAGGAGTTCATGCCTTTTTGCAACAGCATTCCAGAGTGAAAAACTACGAACCGGCAGAACAAGGAGACGGCGGCAGTGGTGTTACCGTTGCTTACATCAATTGACATACTCACCGAGAAAGAAGGGTCGGTGATTCTGGAGTAATAAGTAATAAGTAATAAGTAAATACCTATTTCTCATCTACTCGTTAATCATTACTCATTTACAGTCCTGTCACCGATGCGCTTTTAGCGTCTCGTAGAGAGCGTCATTGCGTTAGCAAAGCGGGGCGTTAGCAAGAGTGCGAATTGCGAATTGGTATAACCTTTCATCATCACCAAAAGTTGCCAAGAACCTTAATTATGTCTACTGACTTATCCAACAACGATCGCTTTCAACCCATTAACCTCTTTGAATACGAAAAATTAGCAAAAGAATGTCTGCCTCAAACGACACTCGATTACTATAGCAGTGGTGCTTGGGACGAAATCACATTGCAAGATAATCGTGATGCTTTTGAGCGAGTCAAGCTGCGACCTCGGATGTTAGTCGATGTGAGCGATCGCAATCTAACTACCTCTATTTTAGGACAACCCCTGCAACTACCTTTGTTAATCGCACCGATGGCTTTTCAATGCCTAGCTCATCGAGACGGAGAAGTTGCCACCGCCCTAGCTGCTGCATCAGCTGGTGTGGGCATGGTATTAAGTACAATGGCAACAAAAAGCATTGAAGAAGTGGCGACTGCATGTAATCAGTTTCCAGATTCTCTGCGATGGTTCCAGCTTTACATCCATAAAGATCGGGGATTAACTCGTGCTTTGGTAGAAAAAGCCTATAAAGCAGGTTACAAAGCACTTTGTCTAACTGTAGATGCACCTGTTCTCGGACAGAGAGAAAGAGATAAACGTAATGAATTTTCCTTACCCCTAGACTTACATCTGGCTAATCTAGCCACCATCTCAGGACTAGATATTTCCCATGAAAAAGGTGAATCTGGGTTATTTACCTATTTTGCCCAACAGCTAAACCCAGCAGTCACTTGGCACGATTTGGAATGGTTGCAATCTTTATCTCCACTACCTTTAGTGATCAAAGGAATTTTACGAGGAGATGATGCTGTGCGGGCTGTAGAATATGGAGCCAAAGCAATTGTTGTTTCCAACCATGGTGGCAGACAACTCGATGGTGCGATCGCTTCTTTAGATGCCCTAGCTGAAATAGTAACAGCAGTGGATGGTAAAGTAGAAGTGCTGTTGGATGGAGGCATTCGTAGGGGCACAGACATTCTCAAAGCCCTAGCATTAGGAGCAAAAGCAGTACTGATCGGACGACCTATTTTGTGGGGACTAGCAGTAGCAGGACAAATTGGCGTATCTCATGTCATCTCACTCCTACAAGATGAGTTAAATGTGGGAATGGCACTTAGCGGCTGTGCCAAACTACAGGATATTGACCCTAGTTTATTGACTGTGCCACGTTTTTAAGCCAGATACTTCTTAGAAGTGTTATTCCAGCAAAACTTTGAAAAATATTTTTCAGACTTGTTACAAAATCATTTAATTAGAGTATACTAGTTAAGGTTGGATATAAGGGCGGGTGGCGGAATTGGTAGACGCACCACACTCAAAATGTGGCGGCCTTACGGTCATAGGAGTTCGATTCTCCTCCTGCCCACTACCAGACAAGTGATAGAGAGGTTAAAAATTTATGCGCCTGAAACGATGGGAGTCTCCCCGTAAAGAAGGCAGGAATGACAAAGGTAGAGGCGGTTCTGCTAGGAAGCGTCAACTCAAAAAGCAAAGGCAAATGTTACTGCAAAGACTCAAGGAAACTAATAAACCAGAGAATAACAAAAATGAGAGAGCAGGGGAAGATAAGTTTATCTTCCCCTTATTTTTTTGGCTTTTATTTCAGAAAAAAATAAAATTTAGGAATTTTTCAATATATAGACTCAATTAAATCTTTGGAAAAGAATAATAAAAATTTATTAGTCATTCTTAAAAAGATACTAATTTGAATTAAACCTCTTAAGCCCATAATTACGTATCAAATCAGCAGACTAAGTGTCTAGAATTTTACATTTACACGCAAGCACGCTATGTAGCAAATGCTGCTTAGTTAAATATATATCCATAGGAATTTGTCGCAATTGTAATGTTTGCATGAACAAATCAAAAATTAATTATGAAGAAAGTATGAATTTTGTCAAATAGCGCCTAGAATTATCAGCTTAAAACAGTAAGCTAGGACAAAACACCAAAGAATCCTAGTGTTAGCGATTAAGCTAAAAGTATACTAAGAAGGTAATTGCACCTCCATGTGTTAACTTCCAACGATCACACAAACCTACAAAAAGTCAGGAGTAATCCAATCCAAATTATTCAATATTCGGAATGGTCTAGGTAATCTATGGATTTTTTTCTCGGACACAGGAGTTATTGATGGTGGCGAGAGTGTTTCTACCTACTAAAAAAGTGCTTGATTTTTCTATTACCGCTTTACGCTTTGACGATCAGGTACAAACAATACTTAAGTGGGCGAATAGGCGTGAGAGTAAAGCTGTATATGTAGCCAATGTACACATGCTCATTGAAGCTCATTGGAATCCAGAGTTTGCCACCGTATTACGAAATGCAGACATAGTTACTCCTGATGGTATGCCTCTCGTATGGATGATGCGAAAAATGGGAGCGCTCTACCAAGACCGTGTGGCAGGGATGGATATTTTCCTCGCATTGTGTCAGCGAACTCAAACACAAAATCTGAGTATTTTCTTTGTCGGTTCCCAAACAGAAATTCTTTCTAGAATGCAAAAAAGGTTAGAGCAGGAATTTCCGCAAATTAAGATTGCGGCGATGGAACCTCTACCCTTTCGTCCCCTGACTGAAACTGAAGATGAAGCTTTGGTTCAAAAGATTAATTCTAGTGGTGCCAGCACCGTCTTAGTATCTCTGGGATGTCCCAAACAAGAAAATTGGATAGCTCAACATAAGGGTAAAATACAAGCTGTAATGATTGGACTGGGTGGAGTTTTCCCAGTTTATGCAGGAATTCACAAGCGGGCACCCCGTATAGTTCGAGACTTAGGACTTGAATGGCTGTATCGATGGATTCAAGAACCGCGCCGACTTTGCGGCCGCTATGCTAAGACAATTCCACTCTTTATATGGCTGGCTACGAAGCAACTACTATCATCAAGTCGTATTGCAGCGGTCTTCCTTCACGAAACCGGAGACTGAAGGAAAAGGGCGTCGAATAAATGCCGGATGAATTGGCGGTTTAAACCATTGAAAATTCGTTCCAAATTGGGCGAAATCATCCCATGATTGAGTCTTCTGTAGACAACAACATTGTTGATAATATGTCAACTGTAATAATCGAAAAAATCTAAAACAAAAATAACATTACATTAACACAAGAATTATCAAAGTCACATTGCATCCAAGGCTTAAGAATCTAAGCAACAGGCATTTTGTGTAAAAATCTAATAGGCTCATCAATAAATTTTCTCCTAAAAGTACCTTGAATAGCTGCCAATTTTTAAAAAGATTGTGGTAGACTCTTCTAGGACTAATTACTTAATATAAATAGCAATTTTCGTAATATATAAGTCGCTTTGCATGGTAATCATAAACTTACACAGAAATAGGGTAAGACCTAATGGCGTGAAAAAATAATCCAGCTACTTAAGGCTGAAAGCATTAAAAATACATATTACCTTAGATTCTTTTATTGGTAAACTATTAATGGAATCACCTCAAACCTCATCAAATTTACGAGAAAAAGCTGTTAAAAGCGTTATTTGGACAGCTATTGAAAGTTGGGGACGCCAAGCAATATCTTTAGTTGTTTTCTTTATTCTAGCTCGTTTACTTAGTCCAGAAAATTTTGGTTTAATTGCTCTAGCATATATTTTTATTGAATTTGTACAAATTTTTGTTGACCAAGGATTCTCTGTAGCAATTATCCAGCGTCAGGAGATAGATGCGGAGCACTTAGACACTGCATTTTGGACAACTTTAGGGATAAGTATACTCTTGACCGTGTTAAGTATTGCTGGTGCTGGATTAGTCGCTGATTTACTTAAACAGCCGCAGTTAATACCAATTATTCAATACTTATCTATAAGTTTTACGCTTAGTGGGTTGAGCAGTGTGCAGCAAGCGGTTCTTGAACGTAGGTTCGCATTCAAAAGTTTAGCAATACGCTCACTACTAGCAGTGATAATAGGTGGGATAGTTGGCGTAGTGATGGCTTTTTTCAATTTTGGCGTTTGGAGTCTTGTAGGTCAACAAATATCTAGTAGTTTAGTGCAAGTTTTAGTATTGTGGCGAGTTAGCGATTGGCGACCAGGATTCAAATTTTCTGTCATACATGCTAAAGAACTTTTTACCTTTGGAATTAATATATCTGCATTTAATATAATTAACTTTTTCAATCGCCGATCCGATGATTTACTAATTGGCTACTTTTTAGGACTAGTTGCATTAGGTTATTACTCAGTTGCTTACAAATTGCTTCTAGTAATGATGCAAGTCTTGATCACTACCACAACTAAGGTTGCACTACCAATATTTTCTAGGTTACAGGGAGAGCCAGAACGGTTACTCAATGCTTTCTATAGTGCTACTCAGTTCACAAGTCTACTTGTTTTTCCAGTATTTTTGTGTGTACCAGCGTTAGCACCTGAATTTATAAAGGTCTTTTTTGGTGAGCAGTGGATTCAGAGTATTCCAGTATTGCAAGTACTATCGCTTATTGGCCCTGTTCACTTAATTTTCTTTTATAACAATTCTGTAATTCTGGCGCTGGGAAAACCTTCGTGGAGGCTATGGATACAAGTGATAAATACAGTTACTAATGTCGTCGGTTTTGCTCTGGCAGTCAAATGGGGCATTGTAGCTGTTGCATCTGCTTATGTAATTCGTGGTTACTTAATATTACCTATTTCGTTATTAGCTATTAATAAACTTGTTAAAATGAGTTTAATTAACTATTTACGTTTGTACATAGTGCCTTTTGTAGCTTCTGGAGTAATGATTGGAACTATATTAATAACTAAATATTTCTTTGGAAAATTTATTGAAGCGTGGATGCTACTAATTATTTCATTGCTATTGGGTATTTCTATTTATATTTTTGTTCTCTCAGTAATATCGCCAAAGCTTTTCAGACAATTACTTGACTTAGCAAGAACTTTGAATATCAAAATAACAAAGAAAGCATGATACATAACATGTTAACATCTTTACAATAACAAGATTTTAATACTTCTTAACTAATACTTAATATAATGTAGCTAAATTATAAGAAAAAATATTCGACTTCATACAACTAGTTAGCAAAGAATATTAGCTGTCAAATTAACACCAGAATCATAGTTTAGTTTATCAGAGAGAGGAAATATGAAAATCGGAATTATAACTTTTCACCATGTGGACAATTACGGAGCAACATTGCAAGCTTATGCTCTCTGGAATTTTCTTAACAGTCAAGGATATGATGTTGAAATAATAGATTACCGGCCTACTAAGATAGCATGGATATATTTTAGGTCTTTACTTCCCATCAAAAGGGTAAAAATTAATATTAATGAAAATAAAAAAATTCGGATTAATGAAAAATCCTTCATTAATATTTCAAGAGCTTGGAAAATGAGGCGTTTCCTACTTTCTAATCTGAAGTTAAGCAACAGAAAAGTTTATAGTAAGAAAGGTTTGGAATACTATAAGGACAAGTATGATGTAATAATATGTGGCAGTGATCAGGTATGGTGTCTAGATTCTTTCAGAGGATATAATTCTTCTTTCTTTTTAGATTTTGTTAACAATACAACTACTCGTAAGATAAGTTATGCAGCGAGTTTTGGCAACACTATAAAATTAGGAGATTTTCAAAAAGAAATATATACCTTGATTAATCAGTTTCAAAGTATTTCAGTTCGTGATTCTAATAGTTTAAAAATTATTACCAATGAATGCGAAAAAGAAGCTGTGAAAGTTTTAGATCCTACTTTTCTAATTAATTATGATGCACTGAAAAGGCCTCCAAAAATAAAAGATCAATATCTTTTGTTATATATTCAATCTGATATGGAAACAGAAGAGGAATATTTTATCAAATTACTGGCAGAAGAGAAAAACCTCACTATAGTTTCAGTTGGTAAATATAATCAATTAGCACAAATAAATTTAGAAGCTGCAAGTCCAAAAGAGTGGATTGGATTATATAGCCAAGCATCTTATATCGTAACTAATACTTATCACGGTGCTGTGTTTTCTATTATATTTAAAAAACTTTTTAACGTATTTGTTCCTAATGATAAATCAAATAAAGTAACAGATTTACTTATTGATTTAGGTTTGCAAAATAGGATATTCTCTGACCAGTTAAAATATCAAATACTGAGCAAGCAAATCTTTGATATTGACTATAAAACAGTACATGAAATCCTAGAATCAAAAATCCTAGAATCAAAAAAATATTTAGTTGAAGCGATTACACAAGGAGTAGTTGATAGTAGAAGTAACGTTGAATACAATAAGGAGTATAAAGGGGTAGATGTCTAATTTAAAGATTGAGTCTTTAACATCAAACAGTCTTTCCCACTATAGAACTCAACATCACTTTGAGCGAGTAGGAGAGATTAATAGTGTAGATGACCTTCAGATGTATTGTAACTGGGCTAAAGAAAACAAAGTAAATATCTACATAATTGGAAATGGTTCTAACACGTTGTTTGTGAAAAAAAATATTCAATCGTTGGTATTGAAAAATAAACTGCTTAAGTACACAAATCCTCTACCTGAAAACAGACTAGAAGTGTCCTCTTCTGTTTCAGTTATGGAAGTACTCAAGTACTGTTACCAAAACTCTATGGATTCTTTTTATTATCTTGCGTCTGTACCAGCAACGATTGGTGGTGCATTAGCAATGAACGCTGGTAGAGGAAGACAACATGGATGTACAATATATGACTTTGTTGAAAGTGTAACTTTCTTTGAGGATGGGTGTGTCAAAACACTTCAAAATAGTCAAATTGCACGAGATTATCGTGAAACTATATTTACTGGTATGCACTCCAAACTTATATTGAGTGCAATTTTCAAGTTTGAACTTACAGAATTTACCGAAAATCCTCTAATTTCAAGGCAAATTTGGGCAAAAGAGCATCAAGATAATACAGCACCTAACTGTGGCTCGGTATTCAAAATTGCTAATTATCGCATACTTCAAAAGCTCAGAGGGATGTCTATAGGTAAAGCTATGTTTTCTACTAAAACGAGTAACTGGATACTCAGTAAATCCCAAAGTAGCTATTCAATAATTCTACTAATTAAAATAGCTATGATTTTGCATTTTATAACTAGACAAAAAATTGCTCTCGAAGTAATTACAATTGATTAATGATTTAATTTACAGTCAAAAGTATAGAGTACTATCCATTCTTAAAAAGCTGAAGAAATGGCGCTTTTGCAAAGTACATATTTCCCAAAGCCTGATAAATCCAGCTTCGAAAAGCCTTTTGGGAGAGTTTGACCAATGCTAAATCTTGATTTTCTTTACTTAATTGGGTACTCTGCTAGGAATTCAGACCCCTTTTGAATAAGCAGCCCTAAATTATTTTAATTTGGTGGAGTCTTAACCCCTTGCTCCCTTTCGGTTGCGGCATAGGGAAGTAGGCAGGAGGCAGCAGAACTACATTCTTCTTCCCTCTGCCTTCTTTGATAAAAAGAAATAGCGTGTCCCTATTCAGGAGGAACAGACCATAAGGCGTTCATCATCAAGTGAAGCAGATTTTAGACACAAAAGAATCGCGATCGCAGAATTTTCTGCCTTAACCACAAAGATTCAAGGGTTAACCCAAAGTCATGAAAGAGCCTAAGTGCAAGGATTTCGACCAATCAATACCCAAGGTTAAAAACCTCTTATCTGAAATAAACTATTAAAGTACTTGACATTAACCCAGGACTAAATGCTATATTTACTATAGTGAATTCATTGGGGCGTCGCCAAGTGGTAAGGCAGCGGGTTTTGGTCTCGCCATTCCTGGGTTCGAATCCTAGCGCCCCAGTCAACCTAAAGACAGGCATAACAGCCTGTCTTTTAGAGTATTTGATTGTATTTTAAGATGCTTCTCAATGCATCTAATTTTATAAATCTTACTTGTCAGGCGATTTGAGAGCTTGATCCAAAATCTGCCGAGCCTGTTCTGCTTTAGATCGCGCTTCTTGGTAACGCACATTAGCTTGGGCAAAATTTTTGAGAACTTTAAAACCTTCCTTGAGTCGAGTAATTTCCTCTTCTGTTACCG
The DNA here is from genome assembly GCF_048836525.1 of Nostoc sp. CALU 546. Classification (NCBI taxonomy): domain Bacteria; kingdom Bacillati; phylum Cyanobacteriota; class Cyanophyceae; order Nostocales; family Nostocaceae; genus Nostoc; species Nostoc sp. CALU 546. Next base: position 10,848 of record NZ_JAWJTF010000062.1, on the reverse strand, counting down.
ACTCATCGGAGAACAGAACATCAACCGCTTTGCGAATTTCCAACGCTTCAGATCGTGATTCCTGAACTTTCAGCTTGAGTGTGGCCAGGTTACTCAAAACCTGGACAGCTTGTGTAATGGTATCCTCACCGCTAGCAGTATCAATAGTTGACTCTTTAACCTCAATTAATTGTTGAGGGCCAAATCCTTCTTCCAGTTCCGTAGGTAGTTTACCTGCATCCATCAGTTCCATCAACTGATCCATTGCTTTGTCACGGGCTTTGGCTGAATCTTTTCCAGAAACGGTAAGGATAATTTCTGGGCTTTGAGCAAGAGTGTATTGAACCATATTTGAGCAGAAAATTTGCTGATTTAACCAAGCTGAGGAGAGTAATTATATCATTTTGCGTGTCAGATCATTTGTTGATTGTCTAGTCAATTAAAGAGTTGAAGACCGAACGTCAACACTTTGAATTTTGAATTGTTACCTCTACCCTTGCTAAGTCGCTCAAAATAAAACTTTATACTTAAGAAAAGGAATAATTTTCAATAGGAGGGGAGAGCAATGGCTCCCAGTCCCACCATCATGCAGGCTGTGGAACAACTGGGTTATCGTGTCACTGTTGGTGATGTGGCAACTCAGGCAGGATTGAACGTCGCTGAAGCTAATCAAAGCTTGTTAGCCCTGGCATCTGATGCTGGGGGACATTTACAGGTAGCGGATTCAGGTGATATAGTTTACCTTTTTCCACAAAATTTCCGAGCAATTTTGCGTAATAAATACTTCCGATTACGATTGCAGGAATGGTGGAAAAAGGTCTGGAGTGTTCTGTTTTACCTGATTCGCATTTCTTTTGGAATCTTCTTAACTGTTTCCATCGCCCTGATAACTGTTACCATCTTCATCATCATTACCGCTGCCAATTCAGACCGTGATGGCGACAATCGGGGCAGTAATTCCGGTGGTGGGGGGTTCTTCTATTTTCCTAATTTATTCTGGTATCTTAGCCCAAATTATGACACCCACTACCAGGAACGACGACGCGGAAGCCAGGAAGAAAGCAATCTAAATTTCTTTGAAGCTGTGTTTTCGTTTTTGTTTGGCGATGGTAATCCTAATGGCAACCTAGAAGAACGTCGCTGGCAAGAAATTGCTACAGTGATTCGGAGTAACCGTGGTGCAGTGGTAGCAGAACAAATTGCCCCATATTTGGATGACATTGGTGAGGGATATACAAGAGAGTACGAAGATTATATGCTGCCCGTTCTGACGCGATTTAATGGGCAACCAGGGGTAAGTCCAGAAGGGCAAATTGTTTATTACTTTCCAGAGTTGCAGGTGAGTGCAACTAAAAAGCGCCGTCATGCAATATCAGATCACTTGGAGGAATTTCCCTGGCGTTTTAGTGCCGCAAGTTCAGGGCAAATTATGCTGAGTGCTGGGTTGGGGGTAGTCAATTTTGTTGGTGCCTTAGTACTGGGAAGTTTGTTGAGAGATGGCACTATTGCCGTCCAATTAGGTGGACTGGTAGCTTTTGTGCAAGGAATTTATTGGCTGCTATTGGCTTACGGAGTAGGTTTCTTAGGCATACCGTTATTGCGTTATTTTTGGATTCGGTGGCGTAATCGCAAAATTGGCGATCGCAACCGCGATCGCCTTTCCAGAGCAAGGCTATTGGCAAGCCCTGATGCACCTTTGCAACAAAAAATCGACTATGCCCAACAATTTGCCGCAGAAAAAGTCATTGGCAACAAAGATTTAGTGTATTCCAGCGAAACTGACTTACTCGACCAGGAAGTTGAGCGTTCTGCACAAATTGACGCTGAATGGCAACGGCGCTTGGAACGGGGGAGTGGGGAATAGGAAGCAGAGGGGCGGAGGGCGGAGGGGCAGGGGAAATAATCAATCCCCAATGCCCCATGCCCAATGCCCCATGCCCCATTCCTGATTACTTCGCCTGAATTGGTGTTAGGGCTACACCTTGATAATAATGTCCCAAAATTTGTAGGTGGTTCACTCCTTGCCGAGCCAAATTATACGCCCCCCACTGACTCATGCCTAAACCATGACCGAAGCCAAGTCCTTGGAGTACAAAATTGCCATCGGCTCCCTTCGTGACGCTAAAGCGGGTACTTTTTAGCTTCAGCGCTGTCCGCACTTGCTCGCGCTGTAAAACTTTTGTGCCCTTGCTACCGACAATTTTCAAGACTTTAACACTGCGGAAAGGCGAGAATGTTTCTGGAATCATCGCCGTCACATTGCCCACTTCAGGGAATTTAGCACTAATCTCACTGGGCGAGAAGGTTTTTACCCAATTACACGCACTGATATTTTGATCGTAGTCTTGAACAGCCCGTAGGTACGGCAAGGCATTTCCCCAAACGTCTTCCACGTTTTCGGTATGTCCTCCAGAACAAGCGTGGAAAACTGAGAGAATAATCTTGTTGTTATAAGTTAGTACTTGCCCTGCTGTTTCATCCACTGCTTTGTAAGTAGCAGGAGATTCACTGATGACGCCTTTGTAAATTTGCCAGCGATCGGGGGTATTGCCTAAATCGTAAATGGGATTATTCCGTTGTTTTTCTCGTTCGTAGAGGGCATAAGTGCGGGCTGCGATCGCTTGGGCTTTTAGTGCTTCTTGGGGCCAGCTAGCATTCATTTCGCCACCGAGAACGCTGTAGAGATATTCTTGATCATCAACCCAGTTAACAGCAGTTAAGCCTTTTTCTGTGGGGACAACCAGAGTTCTGCCTCGATACCAGCGATCGCCAATATAAACGAATCCTTTACCAGTTGGCTCAATCCAAAATAAACCAGACTGCCACTTATCTAAAGCAACTCCACCAGGAATGGCTTGGGCATAATATGCACTCATCGCTGGTAACTGTCCAAGAGTCCGGCCAGTACTATCCTTGACAATCCCAGTGGTGGAACTGCCCACTTTTACCTGATTAACGCCCCTCTCAATTGCCACGCGCAGAATTACAGACGCTTGGGCTGGGGCAACCAAAGCTATCCACAATAAGACACTGACCCACCAATGACGTACTTTAATCTGGGAAAATAAAGAGCCTAAGTAAAGTTGGAATTTCATGCTGATCATCTAATCACACTAGTATCTAATTGACGCTTTGAACTATGGCGTCTACTACTTTAAGATGAGACACTTCTCCAACGCAGGAGGTTGCCACCTCCTACTAATTATGCATTTTGCTTTAGCTATCAGGTAGAAATTAGGTGAAGGGGGTAGGGCAGATGAGGAATACCTCTCTGCTTCTTCAATTTACGATGCCAATACCTTTTGAGAATTGCTCACTTCATTAGCGATAATTCCAATTAAATTCAACTTACTCAAAATTTCTGTTGCTTGAGTTAGTTCTGTTCGGGTCACTTTCCCCATCCGCTCTACCATCACAATACCGTTACAAAAAGATGCCACAATCCTGGCATCAACCGTGCCTAAAATAGGTGGAGCATCTATCAGTACTAAGTCGTAATTTTGTTCAAACAACTCTATTAATTCTTTCATCCGTTGAGAACTGAGCAACTTAACCGTGTCTTCTGGTTCCGGCCCAGCAGTCAAAATATCAATGGAGGGGTGAATGGGCTGGATGTAATCTTGAAAATGGGTAGTTGTCTCATCAACTAATAACAAAGATAGTCCCCAGTCATTGGATAGATCCAGGATTTTGTGCAAGCTAGGATTATGTAGATTAGCATCAATTACTAATACTCGTCGATGCATCCGGCTAGCACTAGCCACAAGCCCTAATACTAAGGTTGTCTTCCCTTCCCCTGGTAGTGCTGAAGTGAACATCAGCGACTTGAAAGGCAAGGGATATTTTAATATTTGAATATTCTGGTAAATCATGTCCAAAGTCTCATGGACGGGCAATTTATTACTGGCTTCTATTACAGAAGAATCTGAGCTTCGCCGACTATTCCAAGGCAGTCCCAGCCGCCGCTTTTTGACACCACGCGACGGTAGTTTTGGTACTGATCCCAATACACGTAGGTTCGTCAGTTTCTTTAAATCTCCTGCACAATAAATAGCGTCATTAAACTTTTCCAAAATTAGGGCTGCTAAGATACCTAAAATTGGCCCAATTGCTGCTCCCCCAACCAAAATTAATAATCTGTTGCTACCCATATAAGTACCCAGAGTAGGTTCGGTCAAAACTTGCCAGTTATATCCTTCCTGAGCAATTTTCAGCCCCAAGGATTGTTGTGCTTGGAGCAGTTGTTCAAGAGTTTTACGACTAGTTTCTACCTTTGGCAGCAGACTGTTGTACTCTGCGATTAAGCTTGGGTATTTGTTTAGTTCAGAGCGGAGTCGCTGTTCTGACTCGGCTAGATTTTTTTCATTGGCAGTTAGTCCTAAGACAGTTGTCTGTACCAGAATTAACTCGTCTACTAGCTTTGGCTCAACCCCTACGATTTGCCCTTGTAAGAGTGGTTCACTTTTACTGCTAGTAGTAATAGTTTTTACTTCTTCTCGTAATAGCGACAGTTGACTTTGGCGTTGCTGCTTTAGTTTTTGTACTGATGGGTAATCGTCTGTATAGCGCAGCCGCTCCTTAGCCAAAGCTAGCTCAGTTTTTTGAATTTCACTCAATAGTGCTTGGTAGCGGCTTGACTGATTTAAACGAGACGAAATTAGTGTATTTTGCTGAGACGAAGACGCTATTTGTTGCTCTAGGTTGCTGTAGCGAGCATTTACATCTTGAAGGTTGGCACGAGTGGTTTGTAGCTGCTGTTGAATATCGGCTAGAGATTCTAGCAGGATTTTACTTTGGACTTCAGGATCGAGTAATTTATGTTTCTTACGAAACTGTTCCAAATTTTTATCAGCTTTACTCACCTCTTTTTTGATCTCAGGGAGGCGAGCGTTTACAAATGCTAATCCCTGATTTAGACGTTCTTTTTGTTGCTCTTTATTGTAGTTTTGATAGACTTTTTGTAGCGCTTGAAGTATTCTTTGTGCTTTAACTGGATTGTCATCATTGAAAGAAACTTCAAAGACTTGATTGAAAACTTTATTAGCTCCTATGCTTTTCTCTTCTAGAGTCACTTCCAGAGGTGCTTTTTTACTCTGTTTTTTTTGACCATTGATATCTTCTAAGGTGATATCAGGATAATCAGAACGAAGTGAATCTACAGCTTTCTGGAGCAGCTTAGAACTCAGCATAAGTTTCATTTGAGTAGTGGAATCAGTAACCTGAGTATCTACTCCAACTGGGATATTATTTGACTGTGTCCCTTCAGATAAATTGGAACTCACCAATATCTGCATATTGCTCTGGTAAGTAGGTTTGGCAATGACAGCTAAGAGGCTAGCCGCTGACATAACTACACAGGAAACTCCCAAGATCAGAAAGCGTCGGCGAAGCAAAATAGTAGATAGTTGTCTGATGTCAACTGCACCTTGTGCTGAAGTAGTAACCTGTTGCTCTTGATTCAGACTAGTCTTAACCACTATCCAACTCCTCTAATATCGAAACACTATATTTATTTGGAAGATTTATGAAAAATGTGAAATGATTTTTTTACACCTAATAGCTGCAATAGCATACTGTATTTTTCTTCCAACGATGACAAGCCCACTTGGCACAATATTATGCCAACTGGCGCTTTCATGTTCATCAATTCATGCATATAAATTCTTAATCAGTGTTGGAAGAATAAATTTTTAATAAATATTTTATTTAAGGAAGAAAAATCTTGACGGAAAATTAATTATTTTTCCTAAGTATTTAAGTAAAAAGTTCTTTGATTCACAACCGTACTATTACAATAAAGTTCTTTTTATAACTTGTAATTTAAAAAACATATTGATAAAAATATTTAAACCATACTATCTCTATATTCTTGATACACTGAGCTAACCGTAAATCGTTGGTTAACTACTTGACTTACTCATATAACTAAACTGCTGTGTATTTGCTGGATGTTAACTTAACTCCAAGATAAAGCTTGGTTAATTTTAGATTTTAGATTAGAAGGGTTCAATAGGAAATCTAAAATCTAAAATCCAACATCTAAAATCTAAAATCTAAAATCTAAACGCCTACTTTGGTTAACTCTACTTCCCGTCGCCTGGGTACTTCATGAATCATAAAATCGTGGGCCATATCAGTACGGGGAAAAATAGCACGGGCTTCTTTAAGGAGATCCTTCAACTCCAAGGTATTTCCGGGAGCATAGCGGGGACTAAAATGACTCATAATCAACCGATGTGCCCCAGCGGCTAAAGCTGTTTGCGCTGCCATTGTGGTTGTGGAATGCAATCGCTGAAAAGCCATATCTGCATCTTGATGAGCAAAGGTTGCTTCGTGAATTAATACATCTACATCATGAGCTAATTCCACTGCCCCATCACAATAAATTGTGTCTGTACAATAGGCAATCTTTCGACCAATTTCTGTGGGGCCGCACAGTTGAGTGCCATCAATCACCCGTCCGTCGTCAAGGGTAACTGTTTCACCGCGCTTAAGTTGACCATAAATCCGACCAGCAGGAATTTGCAACGCTTTGGCTTTTTCCACATCAAAGCGTCCTGATCGGTCTTTTTCGGCTACGCGGTAGCCGAAAGCGGGAATGCGGTGATGCAAGTTACCACAGCTAACGGTGAAGTCCTCGTCTTCATAAATTACCCCTGGACGGATGGCGTGAACTTTAATTGGGTAAGAAAAGTGGGTGTGGGAGTAACGTGAGGCGGAGTGAATGTAATCATTTAATCCAGGTGGGCCATAGATATCGATTCGTTCTACATTGCCAGCCAAGCCGCAAGTAGCAAGAAGTCCCATCAAGCCAAAGATGTGGTCGCCGTGCATGTGGGTGATAAAAATTCGGGAGAGTTGACTGATTTTCAGTTCACTCCGCATAATTTGATGCTGGGTGCCTTCGCCACAATCGAATAGCCAGAGTTCTGCCCTTTGTGGTAATCTCAGAGCGACACTGGAAACATTGCGCGATCGCGTGGGTACACCGGAACTCGTCCCTAAGAATGTTATCTGCACAGTGTTCTTTAGTCTTCCTATTGCTCAATTTGCAACTCTATATTTATATAGTGGCACGGTTGATGAGCAAAATACTTTTTAGAGCCAGTACCTTTGTCAATTTACGATACTTAGGAATAAGGTTGATTTTCCCAATAAGCTAGTTGGGTTTTCAGGGTGCTGATATGGATAATATGACGTTCGACTAAGGTTTTTAGTTGTCGTGCCCTTGCTGTATAAATTTGTTTATGTGCTAATGCCTGATGAACCTCTTTTTCACTGGAATTAGTCAAAGCAACTTGCATTTGTTTTTCCCAAGCGATCGCAAGAGCTTGGACTTTTTCGTAATCTCTTTGAGCAATTTGCTTGGCTGTATTGGATTCAGCGATCGCTTCATGTAAAGTTTTGAGGTAATTATTCCAGGTGTCTGCTAGCGCCTCAATATTTTTGTTGTCTGGTTGGAAAGTCTTGAGATATGAACCTCGTTCGATTTGGTTAAACAAGTTATTTACTTCTAGCATATTTTTATCCCCAGCTAACATTAGGTTGATTAACTATGGCAGTGTTTAATAATTCGTTAAATGCCATATTTGTATTACTGGTGCAGACTTTAGTCAGATTTATAACTTCTTCCAAAGTTGAAAGATTTGTATGATTTATATTTGATCTTTGATGTTTAATTGGTTGTTGATATTTAAAATATATAAAAGCTGATTAATAAATTCATTAGCTTTTTCTGACAAATTAGTTACATTTTGTGTCAGACAACGTTATAGCTTTGTGAAGCAGTGATTTCCGAAAAATCTATGAATTAAAGTCTTTATTAAGCCTGTGTATTATCTACATATTTTGTAACAATTCTAAAACCCAGATTTTAAGAGAGTCTTAGAGGATGTTTTAAAAAGGCTACGGTGTACAGACAAGCTGTTTTACCCCACCCTAACCCTCCCCTTGCAAAGGGGAGGGAACTGGATTTTTATGTTTCCCCCCTTGCCAAGGGGGGATTAAGGGGGGTAATTCGACTTGTGTGTACACCGTAGCCTTATAAAAGGGAGGGAACTTGATTTCTTGGAAAGGGGGGGATTTAGGGGGATCTAAAATTTTTGATATCGACAAGCATTCTCGTAAGAGTAGCCGCTGCGCGTCTACATGAATTGCTCTAAGTCTTATTAATGATAAATACTCAACTTTGTTGATAATTTAATACGTAGGTCTAAAGTTTTTCTGAGTGCTTGCGATCGCACTCGCAAATGTTAAGGAAAGTATAACCAATGGTTAAGTATTGGTTTATTTTAGCCTGATTATCTCTTCGCAAAAAACTGGGATACTCTAGTCGCAATTAAGTACCAAAAAGTAACTTAAAAACCAGTTGATAAATACTAAATAACTGCTGTATTATGGCAATGATTTCTTTTTTGAAATCTAAGCTCGACTTTATCCATTTTCTCTGAACACGATTGCTAACGCTGAAACCTTAGTGGGACTGTTGTTTTACTTTTTCGATTTCACCGAAAATCAGTGACATGGTAAAAGTTTTGCTAAAAGACTAGGGTTTTTGCTGGAGAAAGAGAAGCAAATTCTTAATTTTGGATAAAGTCGAACTAAGTACACCTCTTAATACAAGAAAAAACTTGCACTCAATGCTTGATTTGAGTTGAGACAGATAGATTGTTTTTCACAGCCAAATGGCTTGAGAAGGACTTCAATTTATTTGTTTCTCATATTCTTTGGGATGCAATACTGCTCGGATAAGCATTTTAAACTCGGAATTGGGTTTGGGGAAAAGGTTAAAGGTTAAAAGTTAAAGGTTTTTTCTTTCCCCTTACCCTTTTCCCCAAAACCCGACAAGTATTGCTTTGGGATGGCACTGCAACTGAATTCAGTCTCTATTTGCAACTAAGGACAATGTTCATGAGTTCTATCCGAAAAGTCTTGCAGACACTATGCCTTATTGTTTTTCTTGCATTCTGCCTTCCTTCAGGAATCGCTTATGGTGTAGAAGTTACATCTTTGGTAGGAAGTCCTACGCAACTGACAGTTGCTACCTTCAATGTCGAAAATCTTGATCCTAAAAAGGAAGATGTTTCTAAGGTTGATCGCAATTTGACTAGAAACGTCGATGATGATGTCAGAAACGGTAAGTTTACAGCTTTGGCAAATCAGATTGTTACTAATCTTGAAGCACCAGACATTATTGCTTTGCAAGAAGTACAAGACAATGATGGCGCTGAGTTGAGTTCAGTGGTTGATGCTGCTGTGACAGCTAAGACTTTGATCGATTCAATTCAATCTGTAGGAGGCCCAAGGTATGAATATCAAGAAATTCCTCCTCAGAACGGACGAGATGGAGGCCAACCAGGTGGCAATATTCGGGTAGGCTTTTTGTTCAATCCTCAACGAGTTAAGCTACAAAAACTTGAACGCTTTGCGGATGACCCAGCTTTTTTAGAAAGTCGCAAACCTTTAGTGGGTGAATTTACTTTCAATAATATTCCCATCACTCTGATAAACAACCACTTTGCTTCTAAAAGCGGAGGAGCGGCTTCTAACCCAAGACGGATAAAGCAAGCAACAATTGTGAACGAATTTGTTGCAGATCGCTTAACTACTGACCCCAATGCAAATATTGTCGTTCTTGGCGATTTGAATGATACTCCAGACTCCCGGCCGATAAAAGCTCTTGCAGGAAATCAGCTAGAAAATTTGGTAAACAAAATTCCACTAGCAGACCGCTTTTCTTTTGTCTTTCAAGGAAGTAAAGAACAAATTGACCAAATCCTGATTACTCCAAACTTGCGTAACAATGGAAATCCTGAGATCAATGCTGTTCACATTAACGCAGGTATTTCTAGGTCAGCCAGCGATCACGATCCTGTGATTGCTCGGTTTACTCTATCAGCTGTTGGAGAAGCTACTCCTATTACATCAGTCCCAGTTACCAATCCTGAACCAGCAGTTACACCAAGCACGATTCTTTCTGGGATTACTGGAGATGATTTACTGAAAAAATTAGATAGCCTTTACTCTCCTCGTACTAGCCTTGGATATGGTAGCGCTCGTGACCTGCTCTACACCAAAATAGATAACCAAGGCGGTATATTAACAGACATCTACGCTGGTTACAGTGTGCCGCTCAACCAAAATTCAGACAAACCCAGAGAAGAAGCTGCACGACACAGAATCAATGCAGAACACGTTTGGCCGCAGAGCATGGGAGCCGAAGGCCCAGCAAAAAGCGATTTGCATAACCTTTTTGCTTCACGGATGGAAATTAATAGCGATCGCGCCAACTTTCCCTTTGGAGATATTCCTGATAATCAAACCACTTCTTGGTATCTCGACGATGAAGAACTGAGTTTGAAACCGAATCCCCAAGATATTGACAAGTACAGTGAATTCAAACGGGGATTTTTTGAGCCACGGGAGGCGAAAAAAGGAGATATTGCTCGGATAATTTTCTATTTCCGCACAGTCTACCCAGAACTAGCAAATGCCAGCTTCTTTGAGAAACAAAAGGATACTCTCTGTAAGTGGCAAGGAGAAGATCCAGTTGATGCTGGGGAGGTAGCACGCAGTAATGCGATCGCTAAAACACCCCAAGGTAATGATAATCCCTTTGTGTTAGATCCTACTCTGCCACAACGAACCTACTGCAATTAAAAAGTATAGAGGTCTTAACTCTATCCTATTTGAAAGAGTTTTAGACCTCTGATATTTTTGGTATAGCGGTTCTCCACAAGCGTGAAGTACAATTTTGACCTCACTTCCATTCCTCTCTCTTAAAAGGCTACGGTGTACACACAAGTTCTAAAAACCTAGCTTGATAAGCATTTCCTCGTTCCCAGTTTCCGACTGGGAATGCATTCATTG